>JAYTRE010000361.1:0-8411 GCA_043746395.1 Pseudonocardiales bacterium | reverse complement strand
GCGCGGCGGGCCATGATGGCGCGCAGCAGCGGCCGCGGGATGACGCGGGACGCCGTGACGAGCGCCTGGTATTGCCGTCCGGGCACGCTGAGCACCTTTCCCCTCGCCGCGTCGGCGAGTCCGGTGGACACCACGGTTTCGGCCGTCAGCCACAGTCGCGCCGGTACGTGCGACATGTCGGCGTTTGCCCGTTCGTGGAACTCGGTGCGCGTGAAGCCCGGACAGATCGCGGTGACCGTCACGCCGGTGCCGGCGAGCTGCACCGCGAGCGCCTCGCTGAACATCGTCACCCAAGCCTTGCTGGCCGAGTAGGTGGCGTTGCCGCCGCGGGGCAGGAACCCTGCCACCGACGACACGTTGATGAGCTGCCCGCGGTGGCGGCCGGTCATCGCCCGGACCGCGGCGTGGCTCAGGCGCAGGACAGCCCGCACGTTGAGATCGAGCTGGGCCTCCTCGTCGGCCAGCTTGGCGACCCCGAAACTCCGGTACGTCCCCGACCCGGCGTTGTTGACCACGACGTCCACGGGCCGCTGCGCGTCGCTGATCCGCGCGGCCGCGGCCGTGCAGCCGGCGTCGGTGGTGAGGTCGGCCGGCACTGTCTCGACCCCGACGCCGAATTGGTCGATCAGGGCCGTCCTGCTCGAGTCAAGGCGAGCGGCGTCCCTCGCGACGAGGATCAGGTCGTGACCCTGGGCCGCGAGCTGGCGGGCGAACTCAGCACCCAGCCCCGCGCTGGCGCCGGTGACGAGGGCGGTGGGCATGGGCGCTGCCTACCCGTCGGTGCGGCGGGATTTGCTGGCCTTGGCCCGGGTGCGCGCTAGCTCGGCGCCCTTGGCGACGGCCGCCTCGTCGGCGCGCACCTTGGCCCGCTGCTTGGCACTGGACGGGTTGCCCGCGCCGCGCGGCGCGGCGGGGCGCGGCGGTGCGGTCTTCGCGCCAGCGGCGCGCGGGGCGAACATGTCGCGCAACCCGGGCCGCCCCGTACCGCCGGACGTGCGCTCCGGCCGGGTGAGGGCGAGATAGGCGGTGCTGGGAGCGACGTTGACCAGTATCAGCGCGCTCACCAGGGCCGCCGCGGCGATGAAACTCGCCACGTGGAAGGCGATCGGGCCGGACGTGAAGGCAGAGATGAGCGAGAACACGCCGGCCAGCGTGCCGGTGAAGCTGCCGAGCACGAACAGGATCAGCACCGCCCACCGCGACCAGTGCCGCCCGCGCCACACGCTCATCGCGAGCAGGATGAGCGCGCCGAGCAGGACCGCGTTGGCGATCAGCTGCCCCTGGATCAGCCGGTTCACGTCAGAGTGCAGCTTGGCGGCGGTCTCGGCGATCGGCGGCTTCGCCTTCCTGTTGCTCGCGGCCAGGTTTTCCTTGAGCCAGCTTCGCGCTCCCAGCAGGGAGACGGCGGCGGCCAGGGCCGCGACGCCGCTCAGGACCAGCGCGCCGGCAGCGAGCCGAATCGTCTTGGGCTGCACCGCGCCGCCCTGGCCGGCGCCCGACGGCGTCTTGGTGATGTTGACAGGCTCGCCCGAGGCGGCGGCAGCGGCGGAGGCACTCACCGGCGCAGTGTACGTGCGGGGTCGCCGCGGCTTGACCCGGTACCGTCGAGCACAACCGATCCGCTGACGCACCGAGGGGAGCCCGGATGACGACGTCGCCGACCGACGGCTCCGGCACCGCCGAACCGGTGCCGCCGAGCGACGGTGGCGGCCCCTCCGGAGCTGGGCCGTCGGGATCGTCGCCTACCCCGGTGTCGGTCACCAAGCCGGGCGACGACAGCGCGCAGGCGCCCTTCGATCCCTATCGCTTCGGCGCTCCCGAGCACCCGGTCCCGCCCGAGTACGCGCCGCCGGGCTACCAGCCGCCGGCCTTCGCGCCGCCCGCTCCTGCCTACCCACCGGCGCCTGCGTACGGGCCGCCCGCGGGCTACGGGCCGCCGGACCCCGGGTACGGGCCGCCGCCGGGCTACGGGCCGCCGCCCGGCTACGGCGGGCAGCCCTACCCTTACGCCGCTCCGACGCAGCACGGTTACCCGCAGCCGTCCGCGGGCAACGGCAAGGCGATCGCGGGCATGGTCCTCGGCATCTTGTCGATCGTCTTCTTCTGGACGATGTTCCTCGACCTGCTGCTGATCATCCCCGCGGTGCTGTTCGCGACGCTCGGGCTCGCCGAGGCCCGGCGCACCAACGCTGGCCGCGGCATGGCCCGGGCGGGGATCATCTGCACCGCCTTCGGGACGATCTTCGCGCTCAGCTTCACGGTCGTCGTCGTGCACCGGATCAACACCTGCGACGGGCGCTACAGCCGCAACACCTCGTCGTACGACAGCTGCTTGCGGACGGGCTCCTGAGCCGAGCTAGAACGGGTAGCCGCTGAGGTGGAAGCCGGCGGTCAGGACCAGCCACAGCAGGCCGTCGAACATGCCGAGCGCGTACCCACACATCGCCATGCGCCGGGCGCTGATCACCGACCCGGCACGGTGGAAGCCGACGGCAGCGAGCACGATCGCGAGCGGACTGAGCAGGACCTGCCCGACGAGCAGGCCGACCAGCCCGCACCCCAGCGAAGCCACTGCGAACGCATAGCCCGCGACGTTCGACGCCGATTCATCGTCCTCGCTCCAGCCGTTCCTCTCGTCGCTCACCACGCCATCCTGGCGCAGTCGAGCGCCTCGACCGCGCCGGGCACGAGCCGAGCGCCGGATCAGCCCGTGACGTCCAGGCCCGACTGGTCCGCACGGGCCTCGACCCGCACGAGCTGGCCGTCACGGATCTCCCCGGCGAGCAGGCGCCGCGCCAGCGAGTCGCCGATGGCGGTCTGCACCAGGCGGCGCAGCGGGCGCGCCCCGTACAGCGGGTCGAAGCCGTTGCGGGCGAGCCACTCGCGCGCGGCGTCACTCACCTCGAGCGTCAGTCGGCGCCCCTGCAGCCGCTGTGCCAGCGCGGCAAGCTGGATGTCGACGATTGCGGTCAGGTCGTCGGTCGACAGCGAATCGAAGATCACGATGTCGTCGAGGCGGTTGAGGAACTCAGGCTTGAAGTGCTGGCGCACCACCGCGAGCACGGCGTCGTGCTTGGCTGCCGCGGGCAGCGCGGAGCCCAGCACCGCCGAGCCGAGGTTGGACGTCAGCACCAGGATCACGTTGCGGAAGTCGACGGTGCGCCCCTGCCCGTCGGTCAGCCGGCCGTCGTCGAGCACAGCGAGCAACACGTCGAAGACATCGGGGTGCGCCTTCTCGACCTCGTCGAGCAGCACCACCGTGTACGGGCGCCGGCGCACCGCCTCGGTGAGTTGCCCGCCCTCGTCGTAGCCGACATAGCCGGGCGGCGCGCCGACCAGGCGGGCCACCGAGTGCTTCTCGGAGTACTCGCTCATGTCGATGCGCACCATGGCCCGTTCATCGTCGAACAGAAACACCGCGAGTGCCTTGGCCAGCTCGGTCTTGCCGACTCCGGTCGGGCCGAGGAACAGCAACGAGCCGGTGGGACGGTTCGGGTCGGAGATGCCGGCCCGGGCCCGGCGTACCGCGTCGGACACCGCCTGCACGGCGGCCCGCTGGCCGATGACGCGCGCACCGAGGTCAGCCTCCATCCGCAGCAGCTTGGCCGTCTCGCCCTCCAGGAGCCGCCCGGCCGGGATTCCCGTCCACGCCGACACGACATCGGCAATGTCGTCGGCGGTGACCTCCTCCTTCACCAGCACGTCCTGGTCCGGTTCGGCGGCCGCCGCGGTGGCCAGCTCGCGTTCCAGCTCGGGCAGCTCGCCGTACTGCAGCCGGGACGCTGTCTCCAGATCACCGTCGCGCTGGGCCCGCTCGATCTGCCCGTGCAGCTCGTCGATGCGCTCCTTGAGTTCGCCGACCCGGTTGAGCGCCGACTTCTCCCGCTCCCATCGGGCGTTGAGCGCGTCGAGCTTCTCGCGGAGGTCGGCCTCCTCGGCGCCCAACATGGCCAGCCGTTCCCGGGAAGCGTCGTCGGTCTCCTTGGCCAGCGCCAACTGCTCCATCGTCAGCCGATCGACGGCACGCTGCAGCTCGTCAATCTCGACGGGTCGCGAGTCGATCTCCATGCGCAGCCGCGAAGCCGCCTCGTCTACGAGGTCGATCGCCTTGTCGGGCAAGAAGCGCGAGGTGATGTAGCGATCGGACAGGGTAGCCGCGGCAACCAGCGCCCCGTCGTTGATCTGTACCTTGTGGTGCGCCTCGTAGCGCCCCTTCAGACCGCGCAGGATCGCGATGGTGTCCGCGACGGTCGGCTCGCCGACCAGTACCTGCTGGAAGCGCCGCTCCAGCGCCGGGTCCTTCTCGATGTGCCCGCGGTACTCGTCGAGGGTGGTGGCCCCGACCAGGCGCAGCTCACCGCGGGCCAGCATCGGCTTGAGCATGTTGCCGGCATCCATCGCGGAGTCCCCGGTGGCTCCGGCCCCGACGACGGTATGCAGTTCGTCGATGAACGTGACGACCTGGCCGCCGGAATCCTTGATTTCCTTGAGGACGGCCTTGAGCCGCTCCTCGAATTCGCCGCGGTACTTGGCTCCGGCGACCATCGCGCCCAGGTCGAGAGCGATGATCCGCTTGCCGCGCAGCGATTCGGGGACGTCACCGGCGACGATGCGCTGGGCGAGGCCCTCGACGACGGCGGTCTTGCCGACGCCGGGCTCGCCGATGAGCACCGGGTTGTTCTTGGTGCGCCGCGACAGTACCTGCACGACGCGGCGGATCTCGGCGTCGCGTCCGATGACGGGGTCGATCTTGCCTTCGCGGGCGGCGGCGGTGAGGTCGACGCCGTACTTCTCCAGGGCCTGGAAGGTCCCCTCCGGCTCGGGTGAGGTGACCCGGGCCGAACCCCGCACCGACTGCAGGGCATCGGCAAGCGCCGGCGAGGTGACGCCGTGCCGACGCAGCAGCTCGCTCACCTCGCCGCCGGCGGCGGTGAGCGCGAGCAGCAGGTGCTCGGTGGAGACGTACTCGTCGCTACGCTCACCCGCCTCGCGTTCGGCGGCGCCCAGCACCGCGAGCAGTGCCCGCGACAGCTGCGGGGGGGCCACCGAGGCGCCTGCGGCGGCGGGCAGCCGGTCGACGAGCCGCTGCGCCTCGGCCCGAATTGGCATCGGGTCGGCGCCGAGCGCCTGCACCAGCGGGCGGGTGAGCCCCTCGGCGTCGTCCAGCAGGGCGACCGCGAGGTGGGCTGGCTCGGTCGTCGGGTTGCCGCGCTCGGCCGCAGTACGGGCGGCGGCGGAGAGCGCCTGCTGGCTGCGGGTGGTGAGGTCCATGCTGGGCTGCCCTCCTGGCGGGTCGTGACACCGGTCGTTAGGTCCAACGCCGGCGAAGTTGAGTCTGTTCCGCTCAACTATTGCGGCGCGAGAAGGTTGGCCCCGCAGCAGGGCGACACGCCGCAGAAGTACCTGCCACGGGGCCAAGGGGCCGCGCTCAGGGCGTCAGCGGCGGCGTTGCGGGGTCCACACCACCAGCGCGGTGGACGGGATGTGCCGGCTGAGCAGCTCGGCGTGGGCATGCGCGAGTTCCGTGGCGAGCTCCGCGACCCGGGCGCGCAACGCGTCGACGTGCGACTCGAGGTCGATGATCCGCTTGATGCCGGCGAGGTTGACGCCCTCGTCCTGGCTCAGGCGCTGCACCTCGCGCAGCAGGGCGACGTCGCGGGCGGAGTAGCGGCGGCCACCGCCGCCAGTACGGCCGGGGCTGACCAGGCCGAGCCGGTCGTACTGGCGCAGCGTCTGGGCGTGCATGCCGGCCAGCTGCGCGGCGACCGAGATCACGAACACCGGGGCGTCCTCGGGGACGCCGCCGGGAAACCGGCTGGGATCAGTCATGCCGGGCCGGTCCCAGCATGGGAGCGGTTGGCACCGGCCGGGCCCAGGGCCGCCGTAATGTGCGGTCGAGGGTCATCGGGCTGGGCCGCCGCATAGGCCGTCAACGCCTCGCGGGCCTCCCCGCTCAGCTTCTGCGGCACCGCCACTTCGACGGTGACGAGCAGGTCACCGGCGGCGTGCTGCTTGGCCACGCCCCGGCCGCGGACCCGCAGCGTGCGCCCGGACGGCGTGCCCGCCGGGATCTTTACGGCCACCGACCCGTCGAGCGTGGGCACCCGAAGGGTGGTGCCGAGGGCGGCCTCGGCGAAGGTAATCGGCACGGTGATCGTCAGGTCGTCGCCGCTGCGGCCGAACAGGGCATGACCCCCGACGTGGACGGTGACGTACAGATCGCCGCCCGGGCCGCCGCGCGCACCCGGGGTGCCCTTGCCGGAGATGCGCAGCTTCGCGCCATCGCGGATGCCCGCCGGAACCCGCACGGTGATCGTGCGGGTCTGGGTGGTGACGCCCGTGCCGCCGCAGTCCGGGCACGGGTCGTCGATGAGCTGGCCAGTGCCGCGGCAGTCGCGGCACGGCTCGCTGAAACCGAAGCCGCCCTGGTTGCTGGCTACGTAGCCGGTGCCCTTGCACCGCGGGCAGCGGTGGGCTGACGTGCCGGGCCGCGCGCCCCGGCCGCCGCACGTCCGGCACGCTGCCGGGCCGGACAGCTGCAGGGGAAGGGTCGTCCCGTGCACCGCTTCGTCGAAGCTCAGGTTCACCTCGGCGTCGAGGTCTCGTCCGCGTGCCGGCCCCGCCGACTGCGGCCGGCTCGCGCCGCCGGGGCCGCCCGCTCCGCCGAACAAGTTGCCGAACAGGTCGCCCAGCCCCGCCCCGCCCGAGCCGAACACGTCGGACATGTCGAACGTCGTGCCGCCCGGGGCGCCCGCGGGACCGGAACGGTACCCCCCGGAACCGAACAGCGAGCGCGCCTCGTCGTACTCCTTGCGCTTGCTCGCGTTGGAGAGGACGTCGTAGGCCTCGGAGACCTCCTTGAAGCGCGCCTCGGCTTTCGCGTCGCCGGGATTCTTGTCCGGATGCAGTTCCCGGGCCAACTTGCGGTACGCCTTCTTGATCGCGGGACCGTCGGCGTTTTTGGCGACGCCCAGCGCCGCGTAGTAGTCCTTCTCGATGAAGTCCCTGGTACTCATTGGTTGGCGTCACCTCCCTCGTTGCTGCCTGGCGGGCTGCAGGTATCCGCAGCGCCGGGCGCCCATCGGCTCGCGCCCGGGCGCCGCGCCGCTACTGGGCCTGCGGGTCGGGATCCTGCGGGGCCGGCTCACTGTCCGCGGCCCGGTCTGCGACACCGTCCGCGGGCGGGTCGGCCAGCGCACCGCGCGGCGCCGTGGCCGGGTCGGTTACCCCAACCATGGCGGCGCGCAGCAGGCGGTCGCGATGGCGGTAGCCGGGACGCAGCACGGTGGTACAGCTCGGCGCGCTGACCTCGTCGCTCTCGTCATGCATGACGGCTTCGTGGACGACGGGGTCAAAAGGATCGCCTTCGGCGCCGAACGCCTCGAGTCCGAGCTTGGCCAGGACGGCGTCGAGCTGGTCGGCGACGGCCTTCAGCGCCCCGGTGAGGTCACCGTGGGTCCGGGCCCGCGCGATGTCGTCGAGGACGGGCAGCAGCTCGGCGAGCACCCGGCCGGTGGCCACCTCGCCTGCGGCGAGGCGGTCCCGCTCGGCCCGCTTGCGGTAGTTGGCGTACTCGGCCTGCAGCCGCTGCAGGTCGGCCGTGCGCTCGGCGAGCAGCGCCGCTTCGGCCGCGCCCTCGGCCGGCGCGCCGTCCCCCCCGGCCGGTTCGGCCTGGGGGACGGGTCGCGGTTCGCCGGAGATCGGGTCGATGCGCCGCTTGTCGCGAATCACCACCCGCTCCGGCTCCGGCGGGCGATCGGCGGTGGGCCGGTCGGTCACTTTTGCTCCTCAGCCGGGCCCTCGTCGACGACCTCGGCGTCGACGACGCCGTCATCGGCCGGGCCGGACTGCGCCGCACCGGGGGCGTCGGTGCCCGCGCCAGGCTCAGCCGAAGCGGCGGCGTACATCGCCCCGCCGGCCTCTGACGCGACGGCCGACACCTTCTCCTGGGCGGACTTGATGGCCTCGAAGTCGGCGCCGTTGAGCGCGGACTTGAGCGCCTCTAGGGCCGCTTCGAGCTCGGCCCGCTTGTCGGCGGGCAGCTTGTCGCCGCTGTCGGCGAGGAACTTCTCGGTGGAGAACTGCTGACCCTCGGCCGAGTTGCGGATCTCGGCCTCGTCACGGCGCTTGCGGTCCTCGTCGGCGTGCGCCTCGGCGTCCTTCATCATCCGGTCGATCTCGTCCTTGGACAGCCCCGAGCCGCCGGTGATCGTCATCCCCTGTTCCTTGTTCGTGGCCAGGTCCTTGGCGTGCACGTTGACGATGCCGTTGGCGTCGATGTCGAAGGCGACCTCGATCTGCGGCATACCGCGCGGAGCCGGCGGCAGGCCGGTCAGCTCGAACATGCCGAGCTTCTTGTTGTAGGCCGCGATGTCGCGCTCCCCTTGGTAGACCTGGATCTGCACGCTCGA
>JAYTRE010000360.1:0-4067 GCA_043746395.1 Pseudonocardiales bacterium | reverse complement strand
AGCGGGACCGTCCGCGGGCCTGCGCACAGCGCGCCGCTCTAGAAGTCGACCGGAGCCGGCAGTGGCTCGATCGGCAGCCCCGCCGCGTCCACCCGCGCTCCCAGGCCGAGCTTCTCCTTGATCTTCTTCTCTAGCTCGTCGGCGAGGTCGGGGTTGTCGCGCAGGAAGCTGCGGACGTTCTCCTTGCCCTGGCCGAGCTGGTCGGCCTCGTAGGTGTACCAGGCTCCGGATTTCTTGATCAGGCCCTGGTCTACGCCGACGTCGATGAGCGAACCCTCCCGGCTGATGCCCTGGCCGTAGACGATGTCGAACTCCGCCTGCTTGAACGGGGGCGCCATCTTGTTCTTGACGACCTTGACCCGGGTGCGGTTGCCGACCGCCTCGCCGCCGTCCTTGAGGGTCTCGATGCGCCGCACGTCGAGCCGGATCGAGGCGTAGAACTTCAGCGCTTTGCCACCGGTCGTCGTCTCCGGCGAGCCGAACATCACGCCGATCTTCTCGCGCAGCTGGTTGATGAAGATCGCGGTCGTGCCCGAGTTGCTGAGGGCACCAGTGATCTTGCGCAGCGCCTGGCTCATGAGCCTGGCCTGTAGGCCGACGTGGCTGTCGCCCATCTCGCCCTCGATCTCGGCGCGCGGCACCAGGGCGGCCACCGAGTCGATGACGATGACGTCGATCGCGCCCGAACGGATCAGCATGTCGGCGATCTCGAGCGCCTGCTCACCGGTGTCGGGTTGGCTCACGAGCAGCGCGTCGGTGTCCACGCCCAGCGCCTTGGCGTAGTCGGGATCAAGGGCATGTTCGGCGTCGATGAAGGCCGCCACCCCGCCGGCCGCCTGCGCGTTGGCCACCGCGTGCAGGGCCACCGTCGTCTTGCCGGAGCTCTCCGGCCCGTAGATTTCGACGACGCGCCCGCGCGGCAGGCCGCCGATCCCCAGCGCGATGTCCAGAGCGATGGAGCCGGTGGGGATCACCTCGATCGGCACCGCGACGCGATCACCCAGGCGCATGACCGCCCCCTTGCCGTGCTGCTTGTCGATCTGCGCCAGGGCGACGTCGAGCGCCTTGTCCCGGTCGAAGCCTGCTGCCATGGAAGGACACCTCTTCGTGAGTCGAGAGGGCTCGCCCCACGACGGGCCCGGTTGTCTGGCGACGCTAGGGCCGGCCACCGACACTTGTCTGCAGAGCAGCCCAGCTGTGGACGGTCGACCCCGCTGTCCACACGCTAGCCGAACACCTGTTCGACAGTGGGACCCTGCGCGCGACACGCCCGCGCGAGTCAGCGCAGCGTGCCGGGAACCTCGAACTCGGCACAGACGGCCCGCCAGATGTCGCTGGCCTCGACGCCCCGGGCGAGCGCCTCGTCCACGGTGGCGCCGAGCGCGGGGAGCCGGTAGTCGGCGGCCAGGCTGCGGGCATAGGTCGACCCGAACCGGGTCTCCATCCGGCTCCAGAAGTCGGTCAGGCGCACCGGCACAGCCTATGGACCCCCGCCGTAGGGTGCGCCGGCGCATCCCCGGCCATCAGCTGCTGGCAAGGTTGTCCCGGTGACCGATGCCGCCCGCTGGTACGACCTGCCCGTGCTCAGCGGACGGCTGATCCGGTTGGAACCCCTCGCTCTCGAGCATGCACCGGGCTACCTGGCCGCCGCCTGGAGCGGCGCCGATGCCGCCGAGGTGTTCCGCTGGCTCAACACCCCGGGCGGTTCGGTTCCGGAGCCGACGACAGTGGCCGAAGCGCAGCGGCACATCGGTGCGGCCCTGGCCGCCCGCGAGCGGGGCGAGCGGTTTGCCTACGCGCAGCTCGACGCGGCCACCGGCGAGTTCGCCGGCACGAGCTCGTTCTACGAGGTCAACCCGGCATCGCGCTCGATCGCGATCGGCCACACCTGGTTGGGCACGCGCTGGTGGCGGTCCGGGCACAACACCGAGTCCAAGCTGCTCATGCTCACCCACGCGTTCGACACCCTCGCCGCGGTGCGCGTCGTCTGGCACACCGACATCCGCAACACCCGCTCGCAGGAGGCGATCGCCCGACTCGGTGCGACGCGGGAGGGCGTGCTGCGCAAGCATCGGCTCCGCTTCGACGGCTCCTGGCGCGACACCGTTCAGTACGCCATGACCGACGACGACTGGCCTACCGCCCGGGCCCGGCTGGTGGCCCGCCTCGCCGCCGGGTGAGCTGTCGGACCCGCGGGGCAAACTGGGCTCCGTGACCCGCTTCTCCCCCGCCACGCAAGCCTGGCTGGACGGCGCCTTCGCCGCCCCCACGCCGGCGCAGGTGGGCGCATGGGAGGCGATAGCGCGCGGCGAGCACACCCTGGTGGTGGCGCCCACCGGCTCGGGCAAGACCCTCGCCGCATTCCTTTCGGCCGTCGACCGCCTCGCCGCACTGCCTGTCCCCGACCAGCCGCTGCGCCGCTGCCGGGTGCTCTACCTCAGCCCGCTGAAGGCGCTGGCCGTCGACGTCGAACGCAACCTGCGGGCGCCACTAGCCGGCATCGGCCAGGCGGCGGCCCGGCTCGGTCTGCCGGCCCCCGACGTCACCGTGGCGATGCGCTCCGGCGACACCCCGGCCGGCGAGCGCCGGCTCTTCGCCCGCCGCCCGGCCGACATACTGATCACCACGCCGGAGTCGCTGTTCCTGCTGCTCACGTCGGCGGCCCGCGACGCGCTGCGGGGCATCGACACCGTGATCATCGACGAGGTGCACGCGGTGTGCGCCACGAAGCGGGGCGCACACCTGGCGCTTTCCCTCGAGCGGCTCGACGCGCTGCTGCCGGCGCCGGCCCAGCGGATCGGGCTGTCGGCGACCGTCCGGCCCGTCGACGAGGTCGCGAGCTTCCTGGCCGGTGGGCGCCCCGTCACCGTCGTGCAGCCGGTGGTCGACAAGCGGTTCGACTTGCAGGTCGTGGTGCCGATCGAGGACATGACGCAGCTCGGCGAACCGATCGCCGAGCTGACCGGACCCGCCGCTGGCGCGCAGCGGCGGATGTCGATATGGCCACATGTCGAGGAGCGGATTCTGGACCTTATCGAGGGGCACCGGTCCACGATCGTATTCGCGAACTCCCGCCGGCTGGCCGAGCGGCTCACCGCTCGCCTCAACGAGCTCGCCTCCGAGCGGGCCGGCGTACCCGCTGAGGGGTCGGGCCGGGGCCCAGCCGAGATCATGGCCGAGGCGGGCTCGGGTCACCCGGCAGGTGCGGTGGTGGTCGCGCGGGCCCATCACGGCTCGGTCTCGCGTGAGCAGCGCACCCTGGTCGAGGAGGACCTCAAGGCCGGACGGTTGCCGGCCGTCGTGGCCACCTCCTCACTCGAGCTGGGCATCGACATGGGGGCAGTCGACCTCGTGATCCAGGTGGAGTCGCCACCCTCGGTCGCGTCCGGGCTGCAACGGGTAGGTCGGGCCGGCCACCAGGTCGGCGCGGTATCCCGCGGGGTGATCTTCCCGAAGTTTCGCGCCGACCTGCTCGAGTGCGCGGTCGTCGCCGAGCGCATGTGCGCCGGCCAGATCGAATCGATGCGCTATCCCCGCAACCCGCTGGACGTGCTCGCCCAGCAGATCGTCGCGATGGTGGCGCTCGACACGCTCACCGTCGACGGGGTGGAGGACCTGGTGCGGCGCGCCGCACCCTTCGCCGGCCTGCCCCGTTCGGCCCTGGAGGCGGTGCTGGACATGCTCGCCGGTCGCTACCCGTCCGACGCGTTCGCCGAGCTGCGGCCGCGCCTGGTCTGGGACCGCGTCACCGGCGAGCTCAGCGCCCGGCGCGGGGCACAGCGGCTGGCCGTCACCAGCGGCGGCACCATCCCCGACCGCGGGCTGTTCGGCGTGTTCCTGGCCGGCGCCGACGGACCCGGGCGGCGCGTCGGCGAGCTGGACGAGGAGATGGTCTACGAGTCGCGTGTCGGGGACGTCTTCCTGCTCGGCTCATCCTCCTGGCGCATCGAGGACATCACGCACGACCGGGTGCTGGTGACGCCGGCGCCCGGCGAAGTCGGCAAGATGCCGTTCTGGAAGGGCGACTCCCCGGGTCGCCCGGCCGAGCTGGGCCGGGCCCTGGGCGC
>JAYTRE010000359.1:0-3653 GCA_043746395.1 Pseudonocardiales bacterium | reverse complement strand
GTCATCGGCAGCGTCGATCAGGCGTGACTTCGCGCCCGGCAGCGCCCGCATCGGGACCAGCACCACCCACGCGAGGGAACGTGCAGACACTGATGCAGGCACCTGGAACCTCTCAGACCGACTCGGCTGCCGATCACGCTAATGCTCCCCGCCGCGCCTGACGCGGTGTGGCCCCCGACCGCCCCGGGCCCGGCCCGTCCGGCACACTTCTCGGGGACGTCCCGATAACCCGCGGTGAACGAGAGGAGCGGCGGTGCCTCGGCTTGCCAAGCTCCGCCGACCGGGTCATGGGGAGAAGCTCGGGGTGATCTGGTGGATCGTGTGCCTGATCTTCTACGGGCCGGCGTCGGCGCTGGTCAAGATCCGCTACCGGAACCTCGACCGCATTCCGCAGCGCGGCGCGGCGATCCTCGTCGTCAACCATGTTTCGCATGTCGATCCGTTCCTCGTCGCGAAGCTGGTCCTCGACGGAGCGCGCACGCCGCGCTTTCTCGCCAAGGATTCCATCTTCGACGTGCCGGTCGTGGGGGCGGCGATGCGCGCCATGGGCCATATCCCGGTCAAGCGGGGGAGCACAGACGCCCGCCAGTCGCTCGCCGCAGCGGTCGCGGCCCTGGACCGCGGAGAGCTGATCGTCCTGCACCCGGAGGGCACCGTGACGCGCGATCCCGACGGCTGGCCGATGCTCGGCAAGACTGGTGCGGCCCGCCTGACGATGCTCGCCCCCCACGTCCCGGTGATCCCGGTCGCGCAGTGGGGCGTGCAGGAGTCCATCGACCTCTACCGCAAACGGATTCGGCTGATCCCGCGGCCGCGGCATGTGCTGTCGGTCGGCGAGCCGATCGACCTGTCGGCGCTGCGAGAGCGAGAGCCAAACGTGCGCGCTCTCGTCGATATCACCGACGTGATCATGCGTCGGTTGCGGCACGACGTCGCGGAGCTGCGCGGGGTGCCCGAGCCCACCGGTGAGCTGTTTCGCGTCGCAGCGCGGGACGACCCGGCGACGGGTTCGGGATGAGAACCGCCGTCCTCGGTGCCGGCTCGTGGGGTACCGCCTTCGCCAAGGTGCTGTGCGACGCGGGCAACGAGGTGGCGCTGTGGGCGCGCCGTCCCGAACTGGCGCACGAGATCAACGAGCGGCACCGCAACGAGGGCTACCTCGCCGGCATCGAGCTTCCCGGTGCGCTGTGGGCCACGCCCGACGCGGCCGTGGCCCTGCGGGACGCCGAGCTCGTCGCCTTCGCCATCCCGTCCCAGACCCTGCGCGCCAACCTGGCCGCCTGGACGCCCAGCCTGCCGCCCACCGCGATTCTCATGAGCCTGATGAAGGGCGTGGAGCTGGGCACGATGAAGCGGATGAGTGAGGTGATCGTCGAGGTCGCCGGGGCCGACGTAGCGCGGGTGGCCGTGGTCACCGGACCCAACCTCGCCCGTGAGATCGCCGAGGAGCAGCCCACCGCCACCGTCGTCGCGTGTGTCGACGAGCAGCGCGCGATCGCCGTGCAGGCGATCTGCACGGCGCCCTACTTCCGCCCGTACACGAACACCGACGTCATCGGCTGCGAGCTGGCCGGCGCGATCAAGAACGTGATCGCGCTCGCGTGCGGCATCGCGCAGGGCATGGGCTTCGGACACAACACCGTCGCCTCGATCATTACGCGCGGATTGGCCGAGACGGCCCGGCTCGGTGCGCACCTCGGCGCGGACCCGATGACCTTCGCTGGCCTGGCCGGCCTCGGCGACCTGGTCGCGTCGTGCGCCTCGCCGCTGGCGCGCAACCGCAGCTTCGGCGAACGCCTGGGGCGCGGCGAATCCCTCGAAGACGCCCAGCGCGCCACCCACGGCCAGGTGGCCGAAGGGGTTACGTCCTGCCGGTCGGTGCTCGAACTCGCCCAGCACCACCGCGTCGAGGTGCCGATCACGCAGGCGGTGGAGGCGGTCTGCTTCCGCGGGCTCACCCCGGCGTCAATGCTCGAACGGCTCATGTCGCGCTCGGTCAAGAGCGAGGCTCGGTAGGGTTGGCCCTCGTGGCGCGCATCAGAGTCGCCGTCGTCTACGGCGGTCGCAGCAGCGAGCACGGCATTTCGGTGGTCTCGGCGGGCAGCGTGCTCGCCGCCCTGGATCCCGAGAAGTACGACGTCGTCGGGGTGGGCATCACCCCGGCCGGCGCGTGGGTGCTCACCGACGCCGACCCGGCGGCGCTGCGGATCAACGGTCGCTCCATCCCCGAGGTCACCGGCGGCACGGCGGTCATGCTCTGCGCCGACCCGACCGCCGCGTCGTTGGTGGCGGTGGATCCCCGGGTCGGTGTGCAGGCGCTGGAGTCGGTGGATGTCGTGTTCCCGGTCCTGCATGGCCGTTTCGGGGAGGACGGCACCATCCAGGGGCTGCTCGAGATGGCCGGGATCCCCTACGTCGGTCCGGGGGTCTTCGCCAGCGCGGCAGCGATGGACAAGGAGTTCACCAAGAAGTTGCTGCAGGCCGAGGGACTGTCGGTCGGCCGCTACGCCGTCGTCCGGCGAGGCGAGGTGGTGTCGGCCGTGGACGTCGCCCATCTCGGTCTGCCCGTGTTCGTCAAGCCGGCCCGGGCCGGCTCGAGCGTCGGCATCACGAAGGTCACCGACTGGACCGACTTGCCGGCCGCGCTGGACACCGCGTTCGAGCACGACGGCAAGGCGCTCGTCGAAGCCGCGGTCAACGGGCGCGAGGTCGAGTGCGGAGTGCTCGAGGACGAGCACGGCCGGCCGATGGCCAGCGTGCCGGCCGAGATCCGGTTCGTGGGCGAGCACGACTGGTACGACTTCGAGGCCAAGTACCTCGAGGACGCCTGCGAGTTCGACATCCCCGCGAAGCTGCCGCCCGAGGTGATCGCCCGGCTCCAGCACGCGGCGTGCGCCGCGTTCACGGCACTGGATTGCGCCGGCCTGGCGCGGGTGGACTTCTTCGTCACCGGCGACGGTGGCGTGATCGTAAACGAGGTCAACACCATGCCGGGATTCACGCCCATCTCGATGTTCCCGCAGATGTGGGCGGCCTCCGGCATCGACTACCCGGCCCTCGTCGACCGTCTCATCACCGCTGCCCTGCGCCGCGGGACAACCTGAGCGGGACCGGTCGCGGCGCTACCTCCGGGCTTTGTCGATCGCGCCGGCAGCGCGCAGCGCGTCGAGCTGGGCGGACGAGAAGCCCAGCTCGTCAAGCAGTTGCGCGCTGTCGCGGCCCGGCGGGGTCACCGATCCCGTCGCGCCGGGTGTCGCCGAGAAGCGCGGTACCGACGCGGCCAGGGTCGCCGCTCCCACCTGCGTGAACGCCGCCCGCGCAACGTTGTGCGGATGAAGCGGTGCCTCCGTGAGCGTCAGCACTGGCGCCACGCAGGCGTCAAGGGGCGCGAAGAGCGCGGCCCACTCGTCGCGGGTCCGGGTCGTGAACGTCGCCGCCAACCACTGCGCGCACGCGGCCCACTGCTGCGGGTCGTACGGCGACGGTGCGGTGTTGACGTCGGCACCGAGGGCACTGACGAGGGCGGCCCAGAACTGCGGTTCGAGCGCGCCGACGGCGATGTAGCGCCCGTCGGAGCATTCGTAGCAGCGGTAGTTCGGGGCGCCGCCATCGAGCAGGTTCGCCCCGCGCTCGTCGCGCCAGTCGCCGGTCGA
>JAYTRE010000358.1:0-2353 GCA_043746395.1 Pseudonocardiales bacterium | reverse complement strand
CGACCGGTGAATGTTGTGTGCGCGAACATATCCCACGCTTAACCGGGCGACAGCAGTTCGACACCAACTCGTTACCTTGTTGACGACTGCCGGAAACATTGCCCGTGCCGCGCCGGCGGGAGCCGGGACTGGTGTAGACCGCTGCTCAGAGCAGGGAGCGCAGCACGAACTGCATGATCCCGCCGTGGCGGTAGTAGTCGGCCTCGCCCGGGGTGTCGATCCGCACCCGGGCCGCGAACTCAATGCCGTCGGCCCGCACGGTGACGGTCCGCGGCGTGGCACCCGAGTTGAGTTCCTCGACGCCGCAGATCGCGAACGTCTCCTCGCCGGTCAGACCCAGCGACTCGGCGGTCTCCCCGTCGGGGAACTGCAGCGGCAGCACGCCCATCCCGATCAGGTTGGACCGGTGGATGCGCTCGTAGGACTCCGCGATCACGACCCGCACCCCGAGCAGCGCGGTGCCCTTGGCGGCCCAGTCCCGCGAGGAGCCCGACCCGTATTCCTTGCCGGCCAGGATCACCAGCGGGGTGCCGGCAGCGGCGTAGTTGACTGAGGCGTCATAGATCGTGGTGACCGGAGCGTCGGGCTGCGAGAGGTCACGGGTGAAGCCGCCCTCGGTCTCCGGTGCGAGCTGGTTGCGCAGCCGGATGTTGGCGAAGGTGCCGCGGATCATCACCTCGTGGTTGCCGCGCCGGGATCCGTAGGAGTTGAAGTCCGCCCGGGCCACGCCGTGCGCGAGCAGGTAGGCCCCGGCGGGGGAGTCGGCCTTGATCGAGCCGGCCGGGCTGATGTGGTCGGTTGTCACCGAGTCACCCAGCTTGGCCAGCACCCGGGCACCGGAGATGTCGGTCACCGCGGACGGCTCGCGGCGCATCCCGTCGAAGTAGGGGGGCTTGCGGACGTAGGTGGATTGCGCGTCCCAGTCGAAGGTGTTGCCCTCGGGGGTCGGCAGGGCCTGCCAGCGCTCGTCGCCGGCGAACACGTTGGCGTAGTCGCGGGTGAACATCTCGCTGGCGATCGCCTCGTCCACGACCTGCTGCACCTCGGCGGCCGAGGGCCACACGTCACGCAGGTACACCGGTGCATCGTCGGTGCCGATGCCAAGCGGTTCCGTGCTGAGGTCGATGTCCATCGACCCGGCCAGGGCGTAGGCCACGACCAGTGGCGGCGAAGCGAGGTAGTTCATCTTCACGTCGGGGTTGATGCGGCCCTCGAAGTTGCGGTTGCCCGAGAGCACGCTGACGACGGCCAGATCCGCCTGGTTCACCGCCGCCGACACTGCCGGCGGCAACGGGCCGGAGTTGCCGATGCACGTAGTGCACCCGTAGCCGACGAGGTTGAAGCCGAGCTTGTCGAGGTAGGCGGTCAGCTGGGCGCGCTCGTAGTAGTCCATGACCACCTTCGAACCCGGCGCCAGCGTCGTCTTCACCCAGGGCTTGGACGACAGGCCGTGCTCCACCGCCTTCTTGGCGAGTAGTGCGGCAGCCACCATCACCGACGGGTTCGAGGTGTTGGTGCAGGAGGTGATCGCCGCGATCGCCACGGCACCGTGGTCGAGGACCGCCTCGGTGCCGTCGGCCAGTGTCACCGGCGTGGGTTGCGACGTCCGGCCTGCGTGCCCGTTCGCGGCCGAGTAGATCTCCTGCCTGCCGGCGTGCTCACCAGGGCTGGGCGGATCGGAGGCCGGAAAGCTCTCGGCGCTGGACTCGTCCACGCCGTCCTGGACCGAGTCACCGTGCACGTAGTCGGCCAGCGCCGTGCGGAACATGGCCTTGGCCGAGCGGAGCGGGACGCGGTCCTGGGGCCGCTTCGGCCCGGCGAGCGAGGGCTCGATCGTGGCGAGGTCGAGCTCGAGGGTCTCGGAGAAGCGCGGCTCGATGGCGGGGTCGTGCCACAGCCCGTTGGTCTTGGCGTAGGCCTCGACGAGAGCGATCTGGTCGGCCTTGCGGCCGGTGAAGCGCAGGTAGCGCAGGGTTTCCTCGTCGATCGGGAAGATCGCGCAGGTCGAGCCGTACTCCGGGCTCATGTTGCCGATGGTGGCCCGGTTGGCCAGCGGCACGGCGGGCACCCCGCTGCCGTAGAACTCGACGAACTTGCCGACCACGCCGTGCTTACGCAGCAGTTCGGTGATGGTCAGCACCAGGTCGGTGGCAGTCGATCCGTCCGGGAGCTCGCCGGTGAGCTTGACCCCTACGACGCGCGGGATGAGCATGCTCACCGGCTGGCCGAGCATCGCCGCCTCGGCCTCGATGCCGCCCACGCCCCAGCCGAGCACCCCCAGCCCGTTGACCATCGTCGTGTGCGAGTCGGTCCCGACGAGGGTGTCGGGATAGGCCAGCCCCTGGCGCGCGAA
>JAYTRE010000357.1:0-1860 GCA_043746395.1 Pseudonocardiales bacterium | reverse complement strand
AGCTGGCTCGTCGGGCCGATGACCAGGGTCGACCCGCCGCCGCTGATCTGGTAGGTGAACTGGGCCCCCACGCCACCCACCGCGCGAACCGGATCGCTGCCGAGGTCGAGGGTCAGGGTCCCCGTCGTCGTCGAACCCGCCGCCTGCAGCGCGTTGGTGGTCGCGTGCAAGCTCAGTTGCGCCGCGATCGGCGGGCTCCAGCTGTACGTGCACGCGCTGGCGGCCGGGGTGCCCACCGTGCCCTGGCCGCCGATGCCCTGGATATGGAAGCTCAGCCCGCGTCCCAGCAGCGCGTCGCTGCCCTGGTACGTGGCGCTGAAGCTGTGCTGGGTCGGGTCACCTGGGATGGAGCTCGCGGCCGGCGGGCTGGACAGGCCGAGACCGTCACAAAACGACGGGATGATGCTCCAGGTCGCGGTCGGGACGCAGCCCTGTGCGACGCCGCCACAGGATCCCCAGGTGATCGCCCAGTTGCCGGCATTGTCGGAGCTGACGTGCACGCCGCTGGGCGCGGCCGGACCTTCTGGTCCGGTGGTGATCTGCACCGGCGTCGCCGGCGTGCCGGTGCCGTTGATGAACGCGGTCAGGCCCAGCTCGTAGCGGGTGCTCGGGAACAGCCCGGTGAGGGTGACGCCATCCTGGCCCTGCACGGTGATCGAGGCGGGCGCCGGCGGGGCGATGGCGCTGAGCAACGTGATCGACACGACGTAGGTCGAGGGCGCGCAGTCGTGCGGATCGAGCAGCGGATAGGACCAAAGCAGCGTCGCCGAGCGGGAGCCGGTGCTCGCCTGGGTGATCGTGGGGATGTGCGGTACCTGGTTCGAGGTCTTGCACAGCAACTCGTTGTTGACCGGTGCCACCTGTTGCTGCGGCGCCGTGAGCGGCGGTTTGGTCGGCGCCTTCGGATTCTTGCTCGCGCGGTCCCTGGGCAGCACCGGGGCGCCGCCGGCGGAGTTCAGGTCGACGACGGCGCTCTTGTCGATCTGGACGGGTCGGTGGCTGCCGTCGGTGAAGACCGCAACGGCGAGCACGTGGTTGGGCGAGTTGAAGATCACGCGGGAGGCTCTCGCGACGACGCTGCCGTCGCCGAAGGCGCTGGACTCCTGCGCCTGTCCCGCCGCGGTGCGCGAGATCGGGTACTGCGCCGCGCCCGAAATCGACTGGGCCGCGCCGCCGATACCGGTGCCGATCGTCCACAGCTGTCCGGAGCTGCCGTCGTCCATCGTGTAGAGGCGTCCGTTGCTCGCCGCGGGGGCGGCCAGCTGCGCGCCCGAAGGGATCGCCGCGAGCCGAATCGGGCCCACCAGGCCGGAGCCGTCGGTGCCGATCGAGACCGCGCTCCAGCCGGCGCTCGAGTGGTAGAGGAACGACAGGCGCCCGGACTGGTTGCTTGCTGGCAGGATCGCGTCGACGCCAGTCAATCCAGGCACGCCGACGGTGCGGTCGGCACCGTCGGCGGTGAAGACGCGCACCTGGCCCTCGGCGGCCAAGGCGACGACGTCCGGGCCCGAGCCGTCCGGGCTGCGGCTGGCCATGCCCAGTGCGGCGGGCCCTGCCACCGTCCCGTGGTCGGTCCTGGTGAGCGGCACGCCAGCATTGCTGCCGCGGGGCACGCTGAACTGGCGCACCGTCTGACGACCGGGAGCGCCGGTGAGCATCCACAGTGAGCCCGAGGCGCTGACCAAGGCGCCGGCGCTGGCGTCTGGAGGCTGGGAGATGCTCGCGTAGGCCCGCGGTTTCACCTTCGCGCCGGGGCTCTGGGCGGACTGCACCGTCGACTGCCCAACGAGGTAGACCGAGGTGCGCAACGGGCCGGACTGCACGAGATAGGCCGAGCTCCCGGCGGCGACGGCGCGCGAG
>JAYTRE010000356.1:0-6434 GCA_043746395.1 Pseudonocardiales bacterium | reverse complement strand
CTGCTCATCGACGAGATCGACCGCGCCGACGACGAGTTCGAGGCCTTCCTGCTGGAGGTGCTCGCCGACAACGCGGTGAGCATCCCCGAGCTGGGCACCATCCGGGCCGAGATCGCGCCGCTGGTCGTGCTCACCTCCAACCGGACCCGCGAGGTCCACGACGCGTTGAAGCGGCGTTGCCTGTACCACTGGGTGTCGCACCCGGATTTCGCGCGCGAAGTCGAGATCGTCCGACGCCACCTCCCCGAGGTCGCCGAGCAGCTCGCGCGCGAGGTCAGCACGGCGGTGCGCCGGCTGCGCGAACTCGACCTGCTCAAACCCCCCGGCGTCGCCGAGACGATCGACTGGACCCGCGCGCTGCACATCGTGGGGGCCGAACGCCTGGACCGCGACGCCGCGGAGGCCACGCTCGGTGCCGCGGTGAAATACCACGAGGACCAGGTGCGGGTGCGGCGCGAGGTGCTGCCCGAGCTCGTCGCGCTGCTTGCCCGATGACGGTCACCCCGGATCTGGTCACGGCCCTGACCGGCTTCGCGCGCGCGCTGCGCGGCGCCGGGGTGAACGCGGATCGGGCGCGGGTGGCGACCAGCCTGGGCGCGCTGACTCACGTCGACCCGCTCGACCAGCAGGACGTCTACTGGGCCTGCCGCCTGACCCTGTGCTCTGAGCCCGACGACCTGGCCCGCTTCGACGCCGTCTTCGAGCGGTGGTTCCTCGGCCGGGTGCCCATGCCGCCCGAAACGGTCGATCCCGTCGAGTCCGTCCTCGCCGGCCTGCTGGCGACGACCGGGGCCAACGGCAACCAGTCAGCAACCGAGCAGGCGCAGGCCCTGGCCGCCGCGGCGAGTGACGCCGAGATGCTGCGCCATCGCGACATCGCCGAGCTCAACTCCGGCGAGCGCGAGGAGATCCACCGAATGATCGCGCTGCTCGCCCCGCGGGTGGCGCGACGGCGCACAATGCGCCGCGATCGCGGTGGCCGCGAGCGCATCGACGTCTCCCGGACCGTCCGCGCGATGCTGGGCAACGGCGGCGAACCGGGACGGCTGGTGCACGACCGCCGCGGCGACCGGCCCCGCCGGCTGGTGCTGCTGCTCGACGTCAGCGGCTCGATGACCCCCTACGCCGACGTGTTCCTGCGTTTCGCGCACGCCGCGGTGCGGGTTGCCCCGTCGAGCACGGAGGTCTTCACCATGAGCACCCGCCTCACCCGGGTCACCCGCCAGCTGCGGCTGCGTGACCCCGACCTCGCGCTGTACGCGGCCGGTCGCGCCGTGCCCGACTGGAGCGGCGGCACCCGGCTCGGCGAGTCCCTGCGCGCCTTCCTCGACCGCTGGGGGCAGCGCGGCACCGCCCGGCGCGCCGTCGTTGTGATCGCCTCCGACGGGTGGGAGCGTGGCGACGCGCAGCTGCTCGGCGAGCAACTGTGCCGGCTGGCGCGGCTGGCGCACCGCGTCGTGTGGGTCAACCCGCACAAGGGCAAGGCCGGGTTCGCGCCGCTGACCGGAGGTATGGTGGCGGCCCTACCTGTGATCGACGAACTGGTCGCCGGGCACAGCTTCGAGGCCCTGCGCACAGTGGCCGAGGTGATTGCCAGTGCGTGACGTGATGGCCGAGCTCGAGGCGTGGTGGCGCGCCGGCGAGGCCGTCGGCGTGGGGACGGTCGTCGGCACCTGGCTGTCCGCACCGCGCCAACCCGGTGCCTCGATGCTCGTCGGGCCGGACGGCACGGTGGTCGGCAGCGTGTCCGGCGGCTGCGTCGAAGGAGCCCTCTACGAACTGGCCGAGGCCGCCCGCGGGTCCGGGCGAGCAGTGCTGCAGCGCTACGGCGTGAGCGACGACGACGCCTACTCGGTCGGGCTCACCTGCGGCGGGATCATCGACGTCTTCGTCGAGAAGGTCGACCAGCACAGCTTCGCCGAGCTCGGCGACGTGGCCGCGGACATCCGCGCCGGCCGGCCGGTTGCGGTGGCGACGCTGATCAGTGACGTCGATATCGACGGGGGACGGGTCGGGCGCCGGATCGTGCTGCGCGGCGAGGTTGTCACCGGTTCACTCGGCAGCGCCCGCCTCGACGACGCGGTGCGGGCCGACGCGCTCGGGATGCTGCAGCAGGGCCGCACCGGCATCGTCCGCTACGGCCCGCACGGCGAGCGGCGCGGCGACGACATCGCTGTCTTCGTGGCCGCCTACGCCCCGCGCCCTCGGATGATCGTCTTCGGCGCTATCGACTTCGCCGCGGCCGTGGCCCGCCTCGGTGCGTTCCTCGGCTACCGCGTGACGGTCTGCGACGCGCGGCCCACGTTCGCGACCGCCAGGCGCTTCCCCGATGCCGACGAGGTCGTCGTCGACTGGCCGCACCGCTACCTGGAAACCGCGGAGATCGACGAGCGCACCGTGGTGTGCGTCCTCACCCACGACCCGAAGTTCGACGTGCCGCTGCTCGAACGGGCCCTGCGCCTGCCCCTGGCCTACGTCGGGGCCATGGGCTCGCGGCGTACCAACGCCGAGCGCCTGGAGCTCCTGCGTGCGCTCGGGCTGACCGAGGCCGAGCTCGCGCGGCTGCACGCCCCGATCGGGCTGGACGTCGGCGCGCGCACCCCGGAGGAGACCGCCGTGTCAGTCGCCGCCGAGATCATCGCCGCGCGCTGGGGCGGTACCGGAACCCAGTTGCGGCGCACGGCCGGGCCGATCCACCACGAACTCGATCATGAGCAGGCGCCCGCTCCGGAACCCGCAACGCCGTCCTCGTAATCCGGATCACATCCAGGTAACGTCCGGAGCACCGACCCCTGGAGCTCCCCATGACCCGGATCAGCGTCACCGTCGACGGCATCGCCTACACCGACGAGGTCGAACCCCGAACCTTGCTGGTGCACTACCTGCGCGAGCAGCTGGGCAAGGTCGGCACGGTCGTCGGGTGCGACACGAGCAACTGCGGGGCCTGCACGGTCTCGCTGGACGGGCAGAGTGTCAAGAGCTGCTCGGTGCTCGCCGTCCAGGCCGACGGCAGCGAGGTGACGACGATCGAGGGACTCGCCGGTCCGGACGGCGCGCTGCACCCGATGCAGCAGGCCTTTCACGACAACCACGCCCTGCAGTGCGGCTTTTGCACGCCGGGCATGATCATGGCGGCGCGCGACCTGCTGCAACACAACCCCGACCCCAGTGAGGCGCAGATCAGGGAGGGCCTCGAAGGCAACCTGTGCCGCTGTACCGGCTACCAGAACATCGTGCGCGCGGTTCAGGCCGCCGCGGCTGTCGGGACCGCGTCATGACCGCCGTCGCGGACCGCCCCGCGGCCGAGATCGGCAAGGCCCGGCGCCGCAAGGAGGACCAACACCTCATTACCGGCCGGACCACCTGGACCGACAACATGACCCTGCCGGGCATGCTGCACCTGGCGATCCTGCGCAGCCCGATGGCGCACGCCAAGATCGTCTCCATCGATACCAGCGAGGCCAAGAGCCGCCCGGGCGTCGTGGCGGTGTACACCGGTCAGGACTTCGCCGACACGCAGGGGAACCTGCCCTGTGCGTGGCCGGTCACGCCGGACATGGTCAACCCCGGCGCGCCGAGCCTGGCCGTCACGCAGGTCAACCATGTCGGCGAGGCCGTCGCGGTGATCGCGGCCCGCGACAAGGCCAGCGCCCAGGACGCCCTGGAGGGCATCGACGTCGAGTACGAGCCGCTGCCGGTGGTGCTCGACATGGAGGCCGCGCTCGCCGACGGCGCGCCGCTCGTGCACCCGAACACGACGTCCAACCGGTCCTACACCTGGGCCTTCGAATCCGGCGCCGCCGGGACCGGCCTGCCCATCGACGGCGCGCTCGCCGACGCCGAGGTCACGGTCACGCGCCGCTTCATCCAGCAGCGGCTCATCCCGGCGTTCATGGAGCCCCGCTCGACGGTGGTGCAGCCGATCGGCGAGGGCGTCACCGTCTGGTCGGCCACCCAGGTCCCGCACATCCTGCGCACCATGCTGGCCCTGACGCTCGGCATCGCCGAACAGAAGGTGCGGGTCATCGCGCCCGACGTCGGCGGCGGCTTCGGCGGCAAGATCCCGGTGACGCCGGAGGAGGTCATCACCACGCTCGTCGCACGCAGGCTGGGCAAGCCGTGCAAGTACACCGAGTCGCGCTCCGAGTCGCTCATGTCCGCCCACCACGGCCGCGACCAGATCCAGGACGTCACGATCATCGCCAAGCGCGACGGCACCGTCACCGGGCTCGACGTCCACCTGTTCGCCGACATGGGTGCCTACCTGCGCCTCGTCGGGCCCGGCGTCCCGATTCTCGGCGCGTTCATGTACAACTCGATCTACAAGTTCCCGGCGTACCGGTTCGTCTGCGAGGGCGTGTTCACGACCAAGACCGCCACGGACGCCTACCGCGGCGCCGGTCGCCCCGAGGCGACGTTCGCGATCGAGCGGATCATGGACGAGCTCGCCGCCGAGCTGGGCATGGACCCGATGCAGCTGCGGCGCCAGAACTGGATCGCCCACGAGGAGTTCCCGTTCACCACGGTGTGCGGGCTGACCTATGACAGCGGCAACTACGAGGCCGCCACCGACCGGGCCCTCGAGCTGATCGGCTGGGACGCGCTGCGAGCCGAGCAGGCGCAGCGGCGCGCGCGCCAGGACCCGGTGCAGCTGGGCCTGGGGATCTCGACGTTCACCGAGATGTGCGGCCTGGCCCCCTCGCGCGTGCTCGGCTCGCTGGCCTACGGCGCGGGCGGGTGGGAGAACGCCTCGGTGCGCATGCTGGCCACCGGCAAGGTGGAGGTCGTGACCGGCTCCAGCGCCCACGGCCAGGGGCACGAGACGGCCTTCAGCCAGATCGTCGCCGACCAGCTCGGGGTGGCCTTCGAGGACGTCGAGATCATCCACGGCGACACCCAGTCCTCGCCGAAGGGGCTGGACACCTACGGCTCGCGATCGCTCACGGTCGGCGGTATCGCCATCGTCAAGGCGGCCGAGAAGGTCGTCGCCAAGGCGCGGGTCATTGCCGCTCACCTGCTCGAGGCCAATGCGGACGACCTGGACTTCGAGAACGGCTCGTTCCAGGTCAAGGGCTCCCCCGGTTCCTCGGTCAGCATGGCCGAGATCGCCTTCGCGACGTTCACCGCACACAACCTGCCCGACGGCGTCGAACCGAGCCTGGACTCCGACGCCACCTATGACCCGGAGAACTTCTCCTTCCCACACGGCACCCACCTCTGCGCGGTCGACGTCGACACCGAGACCGGCCGGACCAGCATCCGCAGCTACGTGTGCGTCGACGACGTCGGTAACCCGATCAACCCGCTGATCATCGAAGGTCAGGTGCACGGCGGCCTGGCCCAGGGCATCGCGCAGGCACTGTTCGAGGAGGCCGTGTTCGACGCGGCAGGCAACCTGACAACGGGCACCTTCGTCGACTACACCGTGCCCTCGGCCGCCGATCTGCCCTCGTTCACCACCGAGCGCACCGTCACCCCATCGACGTCGAACCCGCTGGGCGTCAAGGGTGTCGGTGAGGCCGGCACCATCGCCTCCACCCCGGCCGTCATCAACGCGGTGGTCGACGCCCTGCGCCCGTTCGGGGTGACCGATATCCGGATGCCCGCGACACCCGAACGGGTCTGGCGGGCCGTGCACGGCCGCTCGATGCAGGACCGCGCGACCAGCGGCACCACCGCCTACGGCGGGGCGAGTACCAGCACCGCCGACGGCTCGAACGACGGAGCACCGGCATGATCCCCGCGGCGTTCGACTACGTGCGGCCGGCCACGCTCGACGAGGCGGTCGCGGCGCTCGTGGCGGCCGGCGAGGACGGCAAGGTGCTCGCCGGGGGGCAGTCGCTGATTCCCGTCCTGCGCCTGCGGCTGGCCTACCCCGCCACGCTGGTCGACCTGGGCCGCGTGCCCGAACTGCGCGGGGTGCGCGACGCCGGCGACGCCCTCGTCATCGGTGCGATGACCACCCACCACGATGTCCTGCATGACCCGCTCATCATCGAGCACGCGCCGCTGATCGCCCAGGCGACCGCGACGGTCGCCGACCCACAGGTGCGCCACCGCGGCACGTTCGGCGGCGCGCTCACGCACGCCGACCCCGCCGGTGATCTCGGGGCGGTCGCCCTCGCGCTGGATTGCGAGTTCGTCGCCACGGGCCCTGCTGGCGAGCGCCGCATCGCCGCCCGCGACTTCTTCCTGGACTACCTGACCACCGCGCTGGCCGCCGACGAGCTGCTCACCTCGGTGCGGGTGCCCAAGCTCGGCGCCGGCTGGTCGGCCCATTACGAGAAGTTCAACCGGGTGGCGCAGGCGTGGTCGATCGTCGGTATCGCGGCGCTGGTGCGGCGCGAGAACGCCTCGATCGCCGAGGCCCGGATCGGGCTGACGAACATGGGCCCGACACCGCTGCGCGCGAGCGCCACCGAGCAGGCGCTGGC
>JAYTRE010000355.1:0-2296 GCA_043746395.1 Pseudonocardiales bacterium | reverse complement strand
ACGGTCGTCACGCCGTAACCCGGCTGGGTCCGCGAGGCTAGCCAGCGCGTATCGCCACCCGTGATCGCGCTCGTCGATCGACGAGGAGCACCCACACATGGTCATCGATCTGCGGCGGGCAGTTTCCTGGCTGCTGCGCCCACTCGGTCTGAACCCAGGACGCGCCCGGGCCAACGCGCGCCGGAGCGGGGAACGCTGGCAGGCTGCGCGGGCCGAACAGCGCGCGTACATCACCGCCCGTTACGGGACGGCAGCCGAGGCGTGCCTGTCAGCCGGAGCCGTCAAACCCGGCGCGCCGGCAGCACGGAGGCGAGGATGACCGCCACGAACCTCAGCTGGGCTACGCCCAGCGAACAGGACAGCGGCGCGGTGGGGCTGCACGCGGAGTCGGTGGCCGATGTGATCGAGCGGTTGTTCGTCGTGTTCGGGCCGCGCCTCGGCTTGTCCACCGTGGTCCAGGTGGTACGTGACTGCCGCCGCGATCTGGACATCGTCTCTGGCCCGCAGCTGCCCGAGCTGCTGGAACGACTGGCTCATCAGCGGCTGAGCAATCTCATCGCGCAGAACGCGATCTAGCAGGCCCGCAGGGCCGGGTAGACAGGCAGACAGACCCGCGACGCGGGCGCGCGGGGCTGGGCGCGGGGCTGGGCGCGCGGGGCTGGATCAGGGCCGGAGTTCGGATATGTATGCCGACCGCGACGAGGCGGGCAGGGCGCTTGGGCGGGAACTGCGCGGCTACGCCGGGCGCGGCGACGTCGTGGTCCTCGGGCTGCCGCGCGGCGGAGTGCCGGTGGCGGCGTGGGTCGCCGCGGCACTCCGCGCACCGCTGGATGTTCTGCTCGTGCGCAAGCTGGGGCTGCCGGGGAATGCGGAATTGGCGATGGGCGCGATCGCCGCCGTCGGGAACACCGTCGAGGTCATCCGCAACGATCAGGTGTTGGTCCGGGCCGGCGTGTCGGCCGACAGCTTCGATCGCGTCTACCGCGCGGAGGTGGCCGAACTGCGGCGCCGAGAGAGAACCTATCGGGCCGGACGTCCCGCGCTGAGCGTCCGCGATCGGGTGGTGATCGTCGTTGACGACGGGCTGGCGACCGGCTCCACGATGCGGGCGGCGCTTTCAGCGGCGCGCCGCCAGGAGCCGATCCGGCTCGTCGCCGCCGTGCCGGTAGCCCCCGCTGAAACCTGCGGCGCGCTGAGCCAGGAGTTCGACGAGGTGGTCTGTCCGTGGATGCCGGACCCGTTTTTCGCGGTGGGCGTGGCCTATGACGACTTCACCCCGACTAGCGACGATGACGTCCGGCGGCTGATGTCGGCGCTGGCTGAGCTTGCACGGTTGCGATCAGAGCCGTTGCCTCGCGGGCCGGGCGATCTCGACGCCGCGGCGTACCAGAACCAGCCGGGCAATGGTGCCGACGGGCATAGCGTCCGATAGGCATTGCGGCGGCCATCTTCGGGGTGAACTGCCACGGCCCGACCTGGTGCCGACGGGCATAGCGTCCGATAGGCATTGCGGCGCGTCCCGGGCGGGCGCACGATGGAGGGTGGCCCCAGGGCCCAGCTCGGGGCGACGATCCTGAGGAGGACCACGATGACCACAGCCAAGGACATCATGCACGCGGGCGCGAGCTGCGTCGGTCAGAACCAGAGCCTGCTCGACGCCGCGCGAATGATGCGCGATCTCGATGTCGGCGCGCTACCGATCTGCGGCGCCGATGATCGCCTGCACGGCATCATCACCGACCGCGACATCGTCGTGAAATGCATCGCCGAAGGCCACGACCCCGCCGTCATGACCGCCGAGGAACTCGCGCAAGGCGCCCCCGCGTGCGTCGACGTCGACGCCGACATCAGCGATGTCCTCAGGCTCATGGAGGACCACCGCATCCGTCGGGTACCGGTGCTGGCGGACCTGCGGCTGGTCGGCATGATCAGCGAGGCCGATGTCGCCCGCAACCTGTCCGAAAGCAGGGTCGGCCACTTCGTCGAGATGATCACGACCCGATAGCCCGGCTGGACTCTTCGAGAATTGCCCGCTCGGCGGCAGCAGCAGGCCGCTGTGCCGGTCAGCGGCTGCTTGTTCACCAGATGACTTATTCCACGGGGTCTGGTTCCGGCTGGACGGCCCGGGAAGCGACGACTGACCGTCTCGGCCATGTCGCAACGGCATCGTGAGTGGGAGTGCGAATGTCCGGTAGCCGATCCGTCACCGGTGACCGATCGAACGTCAAGCCAGCCACGCCCCAGTCGAACCCTGTCATTGCGGCGGATGATGAGTGGGTGAGCACTCCAGCCGCCT
>JAYTRE010000354.1:0-4342 GCA_043746395.1 Pseudonocardiales bacterium | reverse complement strand
TCCAGCTGTCGCTGCCGGGCGCTGCCTATATCTACAACGGCGACGAGCTGGGGCTGGCCAACGTCGACCTGCCCGACGACGCGCTGCAGGACCCGACCTGGGAGCGCAGCGGGCACACCGAGCGCGGCCGCGACGGCGAACGCGTCCCGCTGCCGTGGTCCGGGGCGAGTCCCCCGTTCGGGTTCACCACGGCGGCGGCGTCTTGGCTGCCCATGCCCGCGGACTGGGTCGGGTTCTCGGTCGCGGCGCAGGACGTGCAGCTCTCCTCGACGCTTTGGCTCTACCGGCAGGCGCTCGCGCTGCGCCGCGAGGCCGATCTGGCGTCGGCCGACTTCGCATGGGTGGACGCGCCGGCTGGGTGTCTGGCCTACCGCCGGGGCGCGGTCACGGTGCTGCTCAACGCCGGGGAGGTGGGCGTGGCGCTGCCGGAGGGAACGGTGTTGCTCAGCTCGGCCCCGGTGCCCGACGGCGTCCTGGCGCCCGACGCGGCGGTGTGGGTCAGCGCCTGACCCGCCCGCGTGCTTTCGCGCCGGGCGGGGCCCGAGTGGGTCCACGCCCGATCCGGGCGCGTGCTTTCGCGCCGAACCGGCGAGCCCGGGTCAGCGCGCGACGAGGCCGAGGCCCAGGCCGGGACGCTCGATGAAGATCGAGCCGTAGGCGGCGGCGACTCGGATCCACCTCCCGGCGAGGTCGACCGCGAGGTGCGACGTGCGGGGCAGGAACCCCATCCGGGTCAGGGCACTGAGCGCCCGGAGGGTGACCTCGGCCCGTAGTGCACAGTCGTCGTCGGTGACGGTGAGGACCACCGAGTCCAGCAGCGCGGCGGCGACCTCGGCCCGCGGCTGGGCCCCCGGGCCGCCCTCCCGCGCTGCCGACTCCTTGAGGGCCAGCGCACCCGTGCGTACCAGCCCGCGGACCACGTCGTCCGGGACGGTGTCGACCCGCTGCCAGCCGGTGTCAGGTGGCAGCCCGCCGCGCCAGTCCGCGTCGCGCGTCTCGGGCCCGAGACTGGCATGAGCGGCGCGGCCGGCGGCCGACCCGCCAGCGCGGTCGGTCGTCCGGTCGGCGTCGGGATTGTGATCGGGTTCAGCGTCGAGCCAGTCGAGCAGCGCGAGCGCCCCGACCGTGGCGTCGACGGACTCGGCGGCGTGCTCGGCGGCTATCGTGCGGGCCGCGAGCACGCCGAACGGGAGTCGGACCAGCACGCTCGCGGTGCTCGGGGCCAGCCGGATACGGGCCAGACAGGCGGGCTCGAGCGAGACGGCCCGCCGCAGCACGGGGGCCAGCTCCGTGAGCACGGCCCGCTCGAGCACCAGCCGAGCCCCGCTCACCCCGCCTCGTCGGCGAAGGTGGCCAGCACGCCGCGCTCCTCCTGCGTCAACCGGCGTGGCCGGCCGAGGGTGAAATCGAACGTCACGCACTGCGTCGCCGCGCGGGCCACGAGCCGGGCACCGTCATACACCTCGTACTGGACGATGAACGAGGCCGCGCGCACCGCGCCGATCCACAGTTCGAGGCGCAGCGGCTCGGGGTGGTAGACGACGGGGTACAGGTAGTCGATCTCGTGTCGAGCGATCACGGTGCCGCTCGAGAAACCGTCGTGGCGGTCGAAGAACATGGCGACCCGGGCCTGCTCGAGGTAGGCGAGATAGGCGGAGTTGTTGATGTGCCGGTAGGCGTCCATATCCGACCAGCGCATGTGCACCGCGTACTCGAACCTCGCCATCGCCCACCTCCTCGATCAGTCGCGGCGCAGCTTGCGGTGAATCACGGCGTGCGGACGTGCCGCGTCGGCGCCGAGGCGCTCCACCTTGTTCTTCTCGTAGGAGTCGAAGTTTCCTTCGAACCAGAACCACTGGGCCGGGTTGTCGGCGGTACCCTCCCACGCGAGGATGTGGGTCGCGGTGCGGTCCAGGAACCACCGGTCGTGGCTGGTGATCACGGCGCAGCCGGGGAACTCGAGCAACGCATTCTCCAGGGAACCGAGCGTCTCGACGTCGAGATCGTTAGTCGGTTCGTCGAGCAGCAGCAGGTTGCCGCCCTCCTTGAGCGTGAGCGCGAGGTTCAGCCGGTTGCGCTCTCCGCCGGAGAGGATCCCCGCGGGCTTCTGCTGATCGGGACCCTTGAAGCCGAACGCTGAGACGTAGGCCCGAGAGGGCATCTCGACCGCACCGACGTTGATGTGGTCGAGACCGTCGGAGACGACCTCCCACACGGTTTTCTTCGGGTCGATCCCGCCCCGCCCCTGATCGACGTAGCTGAGCTTCACCGTCTCGCCGACCTTCAACTCGCCCGAGTCGGCCTTCTCCTGGCCGACGATCATCTTGAACAGGGTGGTCTTGCCGACGCCGTTGGGGCCGATGACCCCGACGATCCCGCCCCTAGGCAGGGAGAAGGACACGCCGTCCATGAGCAGTTCGTCGTCGAAGCCCTTGGTCAACGCCTCGGCCTGGACGACCACGCTGCCCAGTCGCGGGCCCGGCGGGATCTGGATCTCCTCGAAGTCGAGCTTGCGGGTCTTTTCCGCCTCGGCGGCCATTTCCTCGTAACGCTGCAGCCGGGCCTTGCTCTTCGCCTGCCGCCCCTTCGCGTTCTGGCGGACCCAGTCCAGTTCGTCACGCAGCCGTCGCTCCAGCTTTTGATCCTTCCTGCCCTGCACGTGCAGCCGCTCGGCCTTCTTCTCCAGATACGTGGAGTAGTTGCCCTCATATGGGTAGGCGCGCCCACGATCAAGTTCCAGGATCCATTCGGCGACGTTGTCGAGGAAGTACCGATCGTGAGTGACGGCGAGGATGGTGCCCGGATATCGCGCGAGGTGCTGTTCGAGCCACTGGACGCTCTCCGCGTCGAGGTGGTTGGTGGGCTCGTCCAGCAGCAGCAGGTCGGGCTGTTCCAGCAGCAGCTTGCACAGCGCGACCCGGCGCCGCTCACCGCCGGAGAGGTGGGTGACTGCCTCGTCGCCGGCCGGGCAACGCAGGGCATCCATGGCCTGCTCGATGCGGCTGTCGAGTTCCCAGCCGTCGGCGTGCTCAATCTTCTCCAGCAGGTCGCCCTGCTCGGGCAGGAGCGTGTCGAAGTCGGCATCCGGCTCCCCCATCGCGGCCGACACTTCCTCGAAGCGGGCCAGCACCCCCCGTAGGTCGGCGACGGCGTCCTCGACGTTTCCGCGGACCGTCTTCGCCTCGTCCAGCGCCGGTTCCTGCTCCAACAGCCCGACAGTGCGGCCCGGTGCCAGGTTGGCATCGCCGTTGGAGGCCTGATCGATGCCAGCCATGATCTTCAGCACGCTCGACTTGCCGGCACCGTTGGGACCGACAACGCCGATCTTGGCTCCTGGCAGGAACGACAGGGTGACGTCGTCGAGAATCACCTTGTCGCCGTGCGACTTGCGCACCTTGTACATGGTGTAGATGAACTGGGCCACGGGCCGTCCTTGGTCGCGTCGAGGATTGGTGGGCCCGCACCGCGCCGGCCCGCTGTCCATTGTCCCAGCCGACCAGGCCGGCCCGGCCCACCGCCCCCGAGCGCAGCGGGCCGTCGAATCCCGACCGAGATCAGCTCACCGACGCGAGCTCGCGGCCCTCGACTGCCTCCCGGGCAGCAAGCTCTCCTGGATCGGCGATACCCAGCCAGTGGTCGCTGCTGTCCGCCGGCACGCCGTCGTCGTCGACCTCGACCAGTTGAGCTGCCGCGGGACGCATGAGCTTTTGGAACTCACTCGTCCCCCGGGACAGGTCGTGGCCGACGGCATTGGCCTCGAGCTCGTAGGCGACCCGTACGGTCTCGTTGAGCTCGTACTCGCGCGAGTAGTAGCGCCCGCTCACGACTACCGGCTGCCCCTTGTGCAGCGACGCCGCCACGTTCTCGGCCATGGCCCGCCAGCAGGTGACGTTGACGAATAGCGTGCTGTTGTCGACCCATTGGCCCTGCTCACGGTCAAAGCGCCGCGACGTAGAGGCGACACGGAAGTTGGTAACCGAATGACCGCTCTTGGTCAGCCGCATCCGCGGCGCGTCGACGACGTTGCCGATGACGGTCATGGTGGTGTCGTTCATTGTCGTTCTCCTGCTCTCTGCTGCCGGCTCGCATCCGGTGCACCCGCGGTGGGTGTCTGCCCACTGAAGCCGACCCGGACGATGGCGGCGCGAGCCCGACGGGTGCTTGTGGACGGACGCCCGCCCTGTGCGCCGCAATTCGGCGCGTGTCGCAGGCTCGTGCTACGCACCCGCGCGGCGATCACCGGCCGGTAATCTGCAAGGGCCGCGGGCCCCCGTAGCTCAGTGGATAGAGCAGTCGCCTTCTAAGCGATTGGTCGCAGGTTCGATCCCTGCCGGGGGCACAA
>JAYTRE010000353.1:0-5537 GCA_043746395.1 Pseudonocardiales bacterium | reverse complement strand
CGCAGGCCCCGATCGCGCAGGTCGTCGGTGCTGACGAACACGACGCGGCGACCGCCCTTGACGCCGCGGTAGCGGTCGTCCAAGCCGTAGACGGTGGTGTTGAACTGGTCGTGGGAGCGGACCGTCTGCAGCAGCAGGTGACCGGCCGGCACGTCGACCGTGCTCGGCGGGTTGACGGTGAAGTGCGCGCGCCCGGTCGAGGTTGCGAAGGTGCGGGTGTCACGCGGCGGATTGGGCAGCACGAAGCCGCCCGGCACGGCAACGCGCTCCTCGAAGGCGTGAAAGCCCGGCACGACATGTTCGATGTGCCGGCGGATCACCCGGTAGTCCGCACCCATCCGGCGCCAGCCGAGGTCCTCGCCGAACAGCTCCGCGCCGAGCCCGGTGATGATCGCCACCTCGCTGCGCAGCTGCGGGGAGCCGGGCTGGAGCCGGCCGCGGGAGGCGTGCACCATGCTCATCGAGTCTTCGACGGTCACGAACTGCTCGCCGGTGGCGCGCACGTCGCGCTCGGTTCGGCCCAGGCACGGCAGGATCAGCGCTTCGGCGCCGGGCAGCAGGTGCGAGCGGTTGAGTTTCGTCGAAACGTGCACGGTGAGCGCGCACTTGGCCAGTGCCGCGGCGGTGACGTCAGTGTCGGGGGTCGCGGCCGCGAAGTTTCCGCCAAGGGCGAAGAACACGTCGACGGTCCCGTCGCGCATCGCCCTGATCGCGTCGACAGTGTGGTGACCGTGCGCGCGGGGCGGCTCGAAGCCGAACTCGTCGCGCAGCTTGTCGAGGAACGTGTCTGGCATCCGTTCCCAGATGCCCATCGTGCGATCACCCTGCACGTTGCTGTGGCCGCGGATCGGCGCTGCCCCCGCGCCCGGGCGTCCGAAGTTGCCGCGCAGCAGCAGGAAGTTCGCAATCTCGCGGATCGTGGCGACGGAGTTGCGGTGCTGGGTGAGCCCCATCGCCCAGCAGACGACGACGCTGTCGGCCGCCACGACGTCGGAGACGAAGTCCTCGACCTGCTTGCGGTCCAGGCCGCTCTGGGCCTGCAGCGTCGCCCAGTCGAGCGCCCGCCAGGCCGCGGCAGCGTCGTCGAAGCCGTCGCAGGAGCCGGCGATGAACTCGTGGTCAAGCACCGTGCCGGGCGCTGCGTCCTCGCGGGCGAGCAGCACCTTGTTGGCCGCGGCGAACAGCGCGAGGTCGCCATTGACCCGGACGGCGAGGAAGCGGTCGGCCAGCTTGGTGCCTGGTCCGAGCAGGCCACGGGGGGTCTGTGGGTTGCGGAACTTGACGAGCCCCGCCTCCGGCAGCGGGTTGATCGCCACGATCCGCGCACCGCGCTGCTTGGCCTGCTCCAGCGCGGTGAGCATCCGCGGATGGTTGGTGCCGGGGTTCTGCCCGACGACGACGATCAGCTCGGCGTGCCGGGCGATGTCGTCGAGGGTCACCGTGCCCTTGCCGATACCGATCGTCTGGTTCAGCGCGGCACCGCTTGATTCGTGGCACATGTTGGAGCAGTCGGGCAGGTTGTTGGTTCCAAGCCGGCGGGCGAGCAGCTGGTAGACGAACGCGGCCTCGTTGCTCGCGCGGCCGCTGGTGTAGAAGACCGCCCGGTTGGGATCCTTCAGATCGCGCAAGTGCTGCGCGGTCAGGGCGAGCGCGGCGTCCCAGGTGATCGGCGCGTAGTGCGTGGCTCCCGGCGCGAGGTACATCGGCTCGGTCAGCCGGCCATTGTGCTCGAGCCAATGGTCGGGCTGCTCGCGCAGTTCGGCCACCGAGTGCGTGGCGAAGAACTCGGCGGTCACCCGCTTGCGGGTGGCCTCCCACGCGACCGCCTTGGCGCCGTTCTCGCAGAACTCCGCGGCCTTGCGATGGTCCGGGTCGGGCCACGCGCAGCTCGGGCAGTCGAAGCCGTCGGTGTGGTTCATCGCCAGCAGGGTCTGCGCGCTGCGCCGAGCGCCCATCTCATCGAGGGCGTACTGCACCGAGTGGGCGATCCCCGGCAGGCCGACCGCCGACCTCTTGGGCTTTGCGATCTTCGGTTCGCCGCGCTCCGCCGGCTCCGTTGCCATGGCGCCACTCTAGATCTCGGGAGCGTCCGTGGCCTGAGAATTCCGGGATCGGCGTGGGTAGTGTCGGGTGCGGCGAGGGTTTCTGATCCGGTGCGGTCGGCGGCGGGAGGTGACGCATGGCAGTGATGACGACACGGCGCGCGATCGTGCGCCACGGCTGCGCCAGCGCGCCGCAGCCGACGCCGGACGACCTAGTGGTGGAAGCACCACTCGTGCTCGCCCTCGGCGGCCCGGCGATCGCCACGCTCATGCGTACACCGGGGCACGACCTCGAACTCGCCGCCGGGTGGCTGCTCGTCGAGTCCGGCGTGGCCGCCGCGGCCGACATCGTCACCCTGCGCGCCTGCTGGGAAGAGGAAACCGACCGGGTGCACATCACCCTGCGCGATGGCGTGACGCGACCCCGGCCGCGGGCGTTCGTCACGACCGCCGCCTGCGGGGTGTGCAGCGCGGACGTGCTGAACCTGGCGCCGCTGCAGACCGCACGGCCGCACCTCGACGGTTGGGCGGTCTCGCGAGCGGTGCTCGCGGCGCTGCCCGACACGATGCGCGCGCGGCAGGCGGCCTTCGACCGCACCGGCGGAGTGCACGCCGCGGCGCTGGCCGACTCCGCAGGCGAGCTGCGCGTCGTGCGGGAGGACGTCGGGCGGCACAACGCGGTCGACAAGGTGTTCGGTCGGGCCCTGTTCGACGGGCTGCTCCCGGCCACCGACCACCTTCTCGTGGTCAGCGGCCGGGTCTCCTTCGAGATCGTCCAGAAGGCCGTCGCAGCGGGCGTCGCCGGCATCGTCGCGGTGTCGGCCCCGTCCAGCCTGGCGGTGGACCTGTGCCGCGAGTACGGGCTGCTGCTGGCCGGGATGGTCCGCGACGGCCAGCTCAACCTCTACGCCGGTGACCAGCTCGTCGGCTGACCCGGCCTGCCGGGGGGACTCGCCCGCGCCGTTGGTCAGGACGCGCCGTTGGTCAGGACGCGCCGCTGCTCAGGACTCGCCGCTGCTCGCCAGCCGGGCGGCGACGAGCCGTTGCGCGGTGCCGGCAGCGGCACGGACCGCCGCGGCGTCGCCGCCGGCGCGACCGGCGGCCAGGCCCACAAGGAACGTGGTCAGTGGCGCGGCCGGACGCGCCACGCCGTGCGCCGCGTCACGGGCCACCTCAAGCAGCAGGGTCTGATCGACGGCGGACGCATCCACGCCCAGCGCAGCTGCCAGTTCGCTCACCCAGTCCGGCAACGGGTCGGTCATCGGTTGCTCCGCTCCTGTGCCTCGCGGCGCGCTGCCGCGAGATCGTCTGCCTCGCGGCGCGCTGCCGCGAGGTCGTCCCAGGTGTCACAGTCGCGTCCCCAGCCGTGCGGATCGAGGACCGTGACGTAGGTCGTGCCGGCGAGCACGCGGTGCGCGGGCGCCCCGGCCGGCTCGCCCACGGCCGCCAGCGCCGCACCCAGGGCCGGCCGACGCCAGGCCGCCGCCAGGTGGTTCACCCGGCCGTCGGAGTCGACGAGCAGCGCGGCGTCAGCCGGGCCGTCGCCGAGTGCGGCCTGCAGCGCGACGACCGCAGGGGCGATCCACGGCAGATCGGCGGCCAGCACCACGACGACGTCGGCCCGGACGTGCCTGAACCCCGCGGCGAGCGCCGCGACCGGGCCGCCGCCGGGCGGCTGTTCCCGGCACCAGTGGACCGCGCGAGCCACGTCGCGTTCGGGCCCCACCACGACGGTGCGCTCGGCGTCAGCCACGGCGGCGAGCACGTGGTCGAGCAGGCTGCTCCCGGCGAGCAGCAACGCCGGCTTGTCGACGCTGCCCAGGCGTCGGGCCGCACCTCCGGCCACCACAATCGCGTCGTACACAGGACTGAACCTAACGCGCCCGTAGGCTCACGTCCCGTGTCGGCAGCACTCATCGCGACGATCATCGGGGCGGCGTCGATTGCCGCCGTCTCGCCCTACCTGGCCCGGCTCACCTGCAGCGCGCCTGACCGGGCCGACCGCACCTGGTGGCGCGGAAGGCCCGCCGGGCGCCGACGGACGGCTGCCACCGCGCTCGTCGGCCTCGTGCTGGGCTCCCTCGCCGGCAAGGCAGCCGGCTGGGGCGCGCTGCTGCCGGCCCTGCTCGCCCTGGCCGCGGTCGCCGTCCCGCTCGTGATCATCGACTTCGAGCAGCACCGGCTGCCCGACCGGCTCGTCTTCACGGCCGGGCTCGCCGGTGCTGCGCTGCTCGCCGCTGCCGCTGCCGTCCGCCACGATTGGCCGGCCTACCTGCGTGCGGTCGAAGGTGGTGCCGCGGTGTTCGTGGTGCTGTTCCTGCTCGCCTTCGCCGTCCCGCGCTCCTTCGGCTTCGGCGACGTCAAGCTCGGCGGCGTGCTCGGCGCCTACCTCGGCTGGTTCGGCTGGCCCTACGTCTACTACGGCATCTTCGCCGGCTTCGTGTTCGGTATGGCAGTGGCGCTCGTCCTGCTGGCCTCGCGGCGGGCCTCCCTCAAGACCGCAATGGCCTTCGGCCCGATGCTCGTGCTGGGCACGCTCGTCGTGCTCGCCTGGCGCATTGCGCCGTCGCTGGTCGGCGCGTCCTAGGGTTGGTTCATGTCGCCCGCTGCAGTCCCCGATCCCGGCCCCACCGTCTTCGTGCTCTTCGGCGCCACCGGCGACCTCGCCAAACGGATGGTGCTGCCGGCCTTCTACACCCTCGCCATCGAGGGGTTGCTGCCCAAGCAGTGGCGGCTGGTCGGCAACGGCCGAGGCGACGTCGCGCACCAAGACTTCCGCAAGCACGTCCATGGCGTGCTGACCCAGTTCGGCCCGCAGCCCGAGGCCGGCCCGTGGGCCGAGTTCGCGCAGCGCCTGCTCTTCGCCGGCGGCGGCTTCGAGACCGACGACCCGGGCAGCCTGCTCGATGTGATCGCCCACGCCAAACGTGAGCTGGGCGGCGACGCCCAGCTCGTGCACTACTTCGCGGTGCCGCCCGTCGCGTTCACCGAGCTGACCAAGGCCCTCGGCGAGCACGAGCTAGCCGCGGGCGCGCGCGTGGTGTACGAGAAGCCGTTCGGGACGTCACCGCAGGGCTTCCGCGACCTCGACACCGTCGTGCACTCGGTGCTCGACGAGTCGCAGGTGTACCGGATCGACCACTTCCTGGGCAAGGAAGGCACGCAGGACCTGCACGTCCTGCGCTTCGCCAACGGGCTGTTCGACGCGATGTGGACCCGGCAGCACGTCCGGGCGGTGCAGATCGACGTCCCCGAACACCTCGGTGTCACCGACCGGTCGGTCTTCTACGACAACACCGGCGCGGTGCTCGACATGCTCGTCACGCACCTGTTCCAGGTCGCGGCCGAAGTCGCGATGGAACCGCCGCGCAGCCTGGGGGCCGACGACCTGCAGGCCGCCCGCGAGGAGGTCCTCGGCCACTTCCGCCCGATAGACCCGAGCGAGGTGGTGCTCGGGCAGTTCGACGGCTACCGCGACCTCGAGGGGGTGGCCGC
>JAYTRE010000352.1:0-2682 GCA_043746395.1 Pseudonocardiales bacterium | reverse complement strand
CCGATGCGGCAGGCAGCGCTGAAGACGTCGGCGTAGCTCAGCTCGTCGTCCTCCCAACGGATCGCGGTCCGGTCGCGGTGCTGCCACGCACCTCGACGGATCAGTTCGGCGGTCGTCGGCATCCGGCGCCTTACTGTTCAAAAAAAGACCGGGGGGTCTGTTTCGTGTGGCACAGTGTGCGCATGTCCGACCGGCCCCGTCAAGAGCGCTGGCTCCGCACCCGGGGCCAGCTCGTGGATGCGGCGCTCGAGGTGCTCGTCAAGCACGGCTACGCCGGAATGACGATGCAGCGCGTGCAGGACGCCGCCGGGGTCAGCCGCGGTGCCCTGACGAACCACTTCGGGTCGATGGCAGAGCTGGCAGCGGCAGCGGTTGAGGCGGTGGCCGACCGTCAGACGACCGCCATCAGTGACGAGCTGATGCGCCGCCGCGCCCGCGTTGCCACCGTCGACGAGCTGGTCGACGCTCTGCTCACGTCGTTGCGCCAGCCCTCGTTCGCGGCCGGGCTCGACCTGTGGTGTGCGGCGCGCGTCAACGAGACGCTGCGCCAGGCGCTGTTGCCCGGAGCGCGGCGCATCGCACGCACCTACCGGCAGATCACCGCGGACGTCGTTGGCCTCGACCCGGCCGCACCGGAAGCCCGCTTGGCTGTCGACGGGTTGCTGTCGCTGCTGCGTGGCCTCGCCCTGGGCGCCGTCCTGCGACCACACGGCGACGCCGAACGCGCCGCAATAACAGCGTGGCTGACCTCGTTTCAACGCACTCGCCGCCCGCCGCGTGATGAGGCGGTGTCCGGCACTGCGGCGGCAGGCTCCGAGCGCCCGGGTACCGGCCCGACCGTCCCGGCGATGGCGGCCAGGCAGGCCGCCGGGCTGCGCACGCGACTGGCCTTCGTCCCTCAGAGTTAGGGACCTTGAGCACTGCCGGGTGACGCGCCCGGCAGCGCATCATGGCACTGTGGGCTCCGAAGCCACCGGCGGCAGAACCGTCGGGTCGGAGCGGACGATGGAGGCGATCAAGGTGGCGGTGCGGGTTCTGGTACTGGGTGGCAACTTCGGCGGCCTGACGGCGGCTCTGTCGGTCAAGCACGAACTCGGCGACGAGGCCGACGTCACCGTTGTCTCGGCATCCGACCAGTTCTTGTTCAACCCTTCGCTGATCTGGCTGCCGTTCGGGAAACGCCGCGCCGAGGACATCACCTTCCCGCTGGCGCCGACGTTCGAGTCGCATTCGGTGCACTTCGTGCATGGGGCTGCCACCGCTATCGACCCGGCGGCCCGGCAGGTCACGACCACGGCCGGCCGGTACGGCTACGACTACCTGGTCGTGGCCACCGGCTACCGCAACCAGATGGACATCATCCCTGGGTTGGAGCCGGCGAACTCTGCCTACACCATCACCACCCTGCAGGACGCCGAAGAGGCGGGCAGGGGCTGGCGGCGGCTGCTCGACGAGCCCGGACCCGTCATCGTCGCCGCCACGCAGGGTGCCGGCTGCTTCGGCGCCGCGTACGAATTCCTGTTCAACCTGTCCTACCAGCTGAAGAAGCACCGGTTGCACAAGCGCGTCCCGCTGATGTACGTGACCTCCGAGCCATTCCTCGGGCACTTCGGCATCGGCGGGCTGCCCGGCGGTGAGAAGCTGCTGAAGCTGTTCTTGAAGAAGGAGGGAATCACCGCGATCACCGGCACAGCGCTGGCCGCGGTGGAGCCGGGCAAGCTGGTCCTCGCCGACGGCGCGATCCACGACTTCGCGTATGCGATGCTCATTCCGCCGTTCCTGGGCCAGGAGGTCGTCGCGAACACCCCGGGCCTCGCCGACGAGAAGGGCTACGTACCGGTGCTCGACACCTACCAGTCCCAGGCGTACGGCGAGATCTATGCGGTGGGCGTCGCGGCCGCAGTGACCACCGGCTGGACCTCCGCGGTGCCGCTGGGCGTGCCGAAGACCGGCTTCCCCACCGAGGTCCAGGCGCACACCGCCGCCCGCAACATCGCCGCCGCAGTCCGCGGAGAGCCACCCGTGGCCCACAAGAGCTTCGGCGACATCCCGGCGGTTTGCGTCATGGATGCAGGCAACAACGGCGTGATGATCCTGGCGGACAAGATGTTGCCGCCGCGGCACGTCGCTGCGCTGCTCCCCGGGCCGCAGGCGCACGTCGCCAAGCTCGCCTTCGAGAAGTACTACCTGTGGAAGTCCCGGAACGGCTACGTCCGGCTCCCATAGCGCTTGCTCGCCGGCACCTCGACGAAGCCGAAACCTCGAGCAAAGTGGCTCTTGTGACGTCGCCATACCCTGGCGTTTACGCACGCCGTTCACCGGTTCCGGACCTTCAGGCGCTCGGATCTGCGGCTGGGCTCAGGCGTCCAGGTGCGGGTACCGGTAGTCCACCACAGCGAGGTGATTGCGTTTGATGGACCGTGGGCTGGCGAAGCGGATCATGTTCCACACGGTGCCGGCCTTGTCGTTTGTGCCGGATGCGCGGGCGCCGCCGAACGGCTGCTGGCCAACGACCGACCCGGTGGGCTTGTCGTTGACGTAAAAGTTGCCCGCCGCGTATCGGAGCGCGTCGTCTGCCTCCCGGACCGCGGCGGCGTCGGCGGCGAAAACCGCGCCGGTGAGCCCGTAGGGCGTGGACCGGTCCACCAAGCTCAGCATCTTTGCCCAGTCGCTGTCTTCGTA
>JAYTRE010000351.1:0-4494 GCA_043746395.1 Pseudonocardiales bacterium | reverse complement strand
GCCGTGCACCTGCGCAAGCGCCGCAGCGAGCGAGCCGAGGCAGTCGCGTTCGCCGAGTCCGACGCCGGCCCGGAGACCTGAGCGTTGTCCGACACCTACTCTCGCCGGCTCAGTTCGGCGGGCGAGCAGTTCCTGCGCGAGCGGCACCTGGCCACCCTCACCACGCTGCGAGCTGACGGCACGCCGCACGTGGTGCCCGTCGGGTTCACCTGGGACGCTGGCCAGGGGCTCGCGCGGGTGATCACCAGCGGCAGTAGCCGCAAGGCCCGCAACGCCTCCCGGGCAGGCGCCGTCGTGCTGTGCCAGCTCGACGGGCGGCGCTGGCTGTCGTTGTCGGGAATCGCCCAGGTGAGCGCCGACCCCGGGACGGTCGCCGACGCAGAGGCCCGCTACGCCCTGCGTTACCGGATGCCGCGGGAGAACCCGTGCCGGGTGGCGATCGAGATCAGCGTGCACGGACTGCTGGGCTCGGCCGAGTTCTTCACAGCGCCGTGATCGCCCCCTCGGCCGGCACCGCCACCACGTGTCGTCTCCTAGGCTGGCCGTCATGGCCGATGTCAGCGTGCGATCCGCCCGCGTCGCCGACGCCGGCGACGTGGGCCGCATCCAGGTCGAAACGTGGCGCACCGCCTACGGGGCGATCCTGCCGGCGGGGGTGCTCGAGGGCCTGACCGTCGCGCACGCCCAGGCAGTGTGGCAGGACGCCGTCGCCGCCGCGCCGTCGCCCCGGCACCGCGTGCTGGTCGCGCAGGAGCAGCAGTGGACGGTCGGCTTCGCCGCGGTCGCTCCCGCCGACGACCTGCCGCCCGACGACCCCGAGCAGGCCACGACCGGTGCCGTCGGACCGCTGCTCGTCGAGCCGCGGTGGGGTCGCCGTGGCCACGGGTCCCGGTTGCTGGCTGCCGCAGTCGAGCTGGCCCGTGGGGATGGGATGACGCGGCTGATCGCCTGGATCCCGGAGGACGACACCGTCTCGCGGGCCTTCTTTCACTCGGCCGGCTGGGCACCGGACGGCCTGGCGCGGGCCCTGGACACCGGTGCCGGCGAGTTGCGCGAGGTCCGGCTGCACGCCGCGATCGATGGGGCGTCCGGGTGAGTTTCACCGGTATCCCGATCGCCGCGCTCGACTTCTACGAGGATCTCGAGGCGGACAACACCAAGGCGTTTTGGGCGGCGCACAAGCAGGTGTACGAGCAGTCGGTGCGCGCCCCGCTCGAGGCGTTGGCCGCGGTGCTCGCGCCCGAGTTCGGCACCCCGAAGCTCTTTCGCCCCTACCGCGATGTCCGCTTCGCCAAGGACAAGACGCCATACAAGACGCATCAGGGCGTGTGGTTCGGCGAGAGCTCGAGATACCTGCAGGTCTCGGCGGCCGGGCTGTTGCTCGCCGGCGGATACTGGGACAGCTCAGCGGCGCAGGTCGAGCGGCTGCGCCGCGGCGTCGCGGACGAGATTGCCGGCGCCGCGCTGGAGCGCGCCGTGGCCGCGGTGACGACCGCCGGGCTCACCGTCGGGGGCAACAAGCTCACCCGCGTCCCGTCGGGGTACCCGAAGGACCATCCCCGGGCTGAGCTGCTGCGCTACCGGACCCTGACCGCGCATCGCGAGTTCGGCGCGCCGGCCTGGCTGGCGACCCGGCGGGCGCAGCGCGAGGTGGTCAAGGCGTGGCACCAGCTCGACCCGCTCGTCGCCTGGCTGGACACCCACGTCGGGCCCGACTGAGCTGCCGACGCTGGCTCAGGTGCCGGCGTGCTCGATGGCGGTGCGCATCGCGGCGCGGGCCCGCTTGCGGTCCCCAGCCAGGTCGTAGGCCACGGCGAGGCGGTACCAGCCGCGCCACTCCTGCGGGTCGGCCTCGACGGCCACCCGCCGGCGGTCGAAGAGGGCGTCCGCTGCTGCCCTGTCGATACGCCCCGACGGCGCGGCCTGCAGGCTGGCCTCGGGCGGCTCCCCTTCGGCGTCGAGCCGCGCGCCGAGGCGCTGGGTGGCCAGCCCGAACCGCAGTTCGGCGACCACCACCCAGCAACCGACCAGCGGCAGGACCAGCACCGCGGCGCCGAGCACCTTCAGCGTCGCCGCACGCTGGCCCAGCAGGTAGAGCCCGCGATAGCCGATCAGCGCGAAGTACCCGCTCAGCGCGACGAGCAGCAGCCCGACGACCCGCTTCGCCGTCACAGACCGAGCAGCGACTCGAGCCCGACCGTGAGCCCGGGACGCCGGAGCACCTCCCGGACGCCGAGGAGCACGCCGGGCATGAAAGAGGAGCGGTGCAGCGAATCGTGGCGGATCGACAGCGTCTCGCCGTCGGTGCCGAACAGGACCTCCTGGTGGGCCACCATGCCGGCCAGGCGCAGCGAGTGGACCCGGACACCGTCGACCTGCGCGCCGCGGGCCCCGTCCTGTTGCTGCGTGGTCGCATCGGGCGCTGCCGGCAGTCCCGCCTCGCGGCGGGCGGCGGCGATGATCTCGGCGGTACGCAGGGCGGTCCCACTCGGGGCGTCGGCCTTGCTCGGATGGTGCAGCTCGATCACCTCGACGGACTCGTAGTAGCGCGCCGCCAGCTGGGCGAAGCGCATCGAAAGCACCGCCCCCACCGCGAAGTTCGGCGCGACCAGCACCCCGAGATCCGGCGTGTCGGCCAGCCACTGACGGATGGTGTCCAGCCGGTCGTCGGTGATACCGGTCGTGCCCACCACCGCGTGGATGCCTTGGTCGACGGCGAAGCGCACGTTGTCCATGACCACGTCGGGATGGGTGAAGTCGACGATCACCTGCGCACCGGCGTCGGCCACGGAGAACAGCCAGTCACCCGCGTCCACCATTGCCACGAGATCGAGATCCTCGGCCGCGTCGACCGCCTTGCACACCTGCTGACCCATGCGCCCGCGGGCACCGAGCACGCCCACGCGAATCAGTTCGCTCACTTGGCCTCCTTCACACTGCGCCGTCGAAGTCGTGCTCGCCAAAGGGTCCGACCACGGTCAGGCAGCGCGGCTGGGCGAGCAGGCCCGCCGCGACTGCGGCCACGTCCTCGAGGGTGACCGCATCGATACAGGCGAGCAGCTCGTCGACGCCCAGGATGTCGCCGTAGACCAGTTCGCTCTTACCGATCCGTGTCATCCGCGAGCCGGAGTCCTCCAGGCCGAGCACCAGGCCGCCGCGCAGCTGACCCTTCCCGCGTTCGATCTCGTCGGCGGTGAGCTCTCCGGCCGCCGCGGCATCGAGTTCGGCCGTCATCAGCGCGAGCACCTCGTCAGCCTTGCCCGGCTGGCATCCTGCGTACACGCCGAACTGGCCGGCGTCGCAGAAGGCGGTACTGAACGAGTAGACCGAGTAGGCCAGCCCACGCTCCTCGCGGATGCGTTGGAACAGCCGCGAACTCATGCCGCCGCCCAGTGCGGCCGACAGCACACCGACCGCGAACCGCCGCGGGTCGTGGCGCGACACCCCGCGGGTACCGACAATCAGGTTCGCCTGCTCGGTGTCGTCTGGGACCACCCGAACACCCACCGCGGGTGTCGGGCTCGTCGCGGCCTGTGCCGGGCGAGCCGCCACCGGCCCGCGGTACTGGTCGAGGCGATCGGTGAAAGCGGCCCGTACCAGCCGCAGGACGTCGGCGTGCTCGACGTTTCCGGCTACCGACACCACCATCGAGTCGGTGGTGTAGCGGCGGCGATAGTAGCCGGCAATTTGGCGCCGGGTGAGCCCCTGGATCGACTCGACGGTGCCGAGGATCGGCCGACCGAGCGGGGTGTCGCCGAACAGGGCGGCGGCGAACTCGTCGTGCACCAGGTCAGCCGGGTCGTCATCACGCATCGCGATCTCTTCGAGGACGACGCTGCGCTCCACGTCGACGTCGGCCGCCGTGACCGTCGCGGACAGGACCACGTCGCTGACCAAGTCGATCGCCAGGGCAAGATCGCGATCGAGGACAGTCGCATAGAAGCACGTGTGCTCCTTCTCGGTGAAAGCGTTGAACTCACCGCCCACGGCGTCCATCGCGCTGGCGATGTCCAGCGCCGAACGGCTCGCAGTCCCCTTGAAAAGCAGGTGCTCGAGAAAGTGGCTCGTCCCGGCGAGGGTGGGGCTCTCGTCGCGGGATCCGACGGGGACCCACACGCCGACGCTGCTGCTGCGCATGCCGGGCATCGCCTCGGTGACCACGCGCAGGCCGCCTGGCAGCACGGTGCGGGTGAGCTGACCGCCCCCTGCCGCGGCCAGCCGGCGGGTCTGGGCGCGCACGAGCGGCCGGGAGGGGCGCGGCGAGGTCATTCCGCGATCCTAGGCGTACGCCGCCACCCTGGCCCCCCGCGCGGCGTGCCGTCCCCGCTTCCCCGTTGAGTGACGAATAGTCAAGATCAGAGACGGCAAATTCGCCGTCACTCGACGGGGCGATCCGTCACTCGACGGCGAGGTCACCGGGGCAGCCAGGCGTCTGGTGCGTCGATCATCCGGCGGACGTGAACCGGGAGCCGGCCGGTCAGGACCTGCGCCAGC
>JAYTRE010000350.1:0-2579 GCA_043746395.1 Pseudonocardiales bacterium | reverse complement strand
GGCTGGGCGGAGCCGATCCCATCAATTTGCGAACGTCGAGGCTGCTTCGTGGCGAACATCAAGTCCCAGATCAAGCGCATCCGCACCAACGAGGCGGCGCGTCTGCGCAACAAGAGCGTGAAGTCCTCGCTCAAGACCGCGATCCGCAGCTTCCGTACGGCGGCTGACTCCGGCGACCGGGAAGCCGCTGCGGTAGCGCTGACCTCAGCCGCTCGGAAGCTCGACAAGGCCGCCAGCAAAGGCGTGATCCATCCCAACCAGGCGGCGAACAAGAAGTCGGCGATGGCCCAGCGGGTCAACCAGATCTGAGCACCACCCCAGAAGCCCGCGCTCGATCCATTCGATCGGGACGCGGGCTTCGTGCATTCCGGCACGGGCTCCGCAGCGCCGCCTCACCGCAGCGCCGCCTCACCGCAGCGCGCGGGCCTCGGCGAGCAGCCGGACGGCCCGCTCCAGTGCGTAGGGCGGGCTGGCAGCGGCGCCCTTGACATCCGCGTTGAGCGCGGCCACCAGACCCAGCGCACAACGCAGGCCGGGCTCGCTCCACCCCCGTGACTGACCAAGCGCCTTCTTCACCTTCCACGGCGGCATGCCGAGTTTCGGGGCGAGCGTGTACGGATCGGCGCGGCCCGCGGCAGCGACCCGGGCCACCGAGCGCACCCCGTCGGCGACCGCATCCGCGATCACCACGGGCGGCACACCGACCGACAACGCGAACCACAGCGTCTCCAGCGCACGGCCCGCCTGCCCGGCTACGGCCAGATCCGACACCGCGAACCCAGTGACCTCCGCTCGACCCCGGTGGTAGGCGTGGACCAGCTCGACATCGACCCGCCCGCCGGAGTCACTGACCAGCTGCGCCGAGACCGCCGCCAGCTCGCGCAGATCGCTGCCCACGGCATCCACCAGGAGCGCGATCGCGTCGGCGGCGATGGTGCCGCCCAGCCGACGCACCTCGGACCGCACGAACTCCAGCCGCTCCTCGGGCCGGGTGAGCTTGGCGCATCCGATCTCCAGCGCCTGGGCCGAGCGGGCGATATCGAGCACCGCCTTGCCCTTGGCGCCGCCGGCATGGTGCAGCACGATCGTGGTGCCGTCGGTTGGCGTCAACAGGTAGGGCCGAAGCGACGCTAGGGCTGCAGTTCGCAGCTCCTGGGCGGCGCGAATGACCAGGAGTCGGGCGTCACCGAACAGCGACGGACCGAGCATCTCGGGCAGCTCCGAACCGTCGATCTCCGAGCCGGTGCGCTCGGTCTCGACCACCGTGGGGTCGCGTGCGAGGATCGCGGCGGAGAGCGCGCTGATGGCCCTACCGACGAGCAGTTCCTCGTCACCCAGTAACACCACGACCGGGGGAAGCGGATCGGGCAGCTCCCCGACGGAGACGGCGCGAGGGGGCATGCGGTCATCCTGGCACTGTCGCCCGACAACCCGAGCGGGAGGAGCGCAGCACTGGTCAGCGGCCACCTCCGCAGGCCCACGCTGCTCGAGCGGCGACCGTGGCTGACACTCACCAGTCGACCACCTGAGTCGGTGATCGCGATGTCGCCATCGAGGTCGGTGCGCCGTACCGGGACGCCCAGCGTGGCCATCGCCGTGAGCAGCAGCGGGGAAGGATGCCCGTAGTCGTTGTGTACTCCCACGCTGATGATCCCGACGCGGGCGTGGGCCGCCTCGAGGAACGGCGCAGAGAAGTAGGCCGAGCCGTGGTGCGGAACCTTCAGCACGTCGGCGCGCAGATCTGCCCCCGACTCGAGAAGGCTCTGCTGTGCCTCGATCTCGACATCGCCGGGCAACAGGATGCGAACACCGCCGACGGTCGCGCGCAACACCAGCGAGGAGTTGTTGGGATCAGACCTGGTGTCGTGGAATGCCGTTCCGGGCGCCACGATGTCCAGCTGCACGCGCCCAATTGCCAGTTGCCGACCCACCTGCGCTGGCGCGCCGGTCAATCCGCGGGCGGCGAGCCGACGGTCCACGAGAGCGGCCCCGGCGACCGGCTCGGCGAGCGGCCCGGTCATGACCAGGCCGACGCGACGGCCGTGTAGCACGCCGTCGATGCCGGCGACGTGGTCAAGATGGTCGTGGCTGAACGCCAACAGCGCGATCTCGCCGACGCCAAGCTCGTGCAGACAACGATCGACTGCGACGGGGTCCGGGCCCGCGTCGACGACGACGCCGCTGCCCGGTCCGGCGGAGAGCACCAGCGCGTCCCCCTGGCCGACGTCACAGGCGACGAACAGCCAACCCGGCGGCGGCCAGCCCGACGCGATGGTCCGCACTGGGATCTGGATCAGCAGTCCCACCACCGCCGCGGCCAGCATGGCCCGACGCGCAACGGGCCAGCGCGCCAACGCGACGATCCCGGCGGCGAGCACCAGCAGTGCTATCCCGCCAGCGGCGCCACCTGCCCACGGCAACGTCGCGCCAGGCAGACCGCCGAGGTAGCTGGCCACCCCGACTAGCCAGCGGCACGGCCAGCCGGCCAGCTCGGCCGCGATGCGCCCGCCGGAAAGCCATACCGGGGACACCACGGCGGCGAGGAAACCGAAGACGGTGGCTGGCGCGACCATCGGCTC
>JAYTRE010000349.1:0-4505 GCA_043746395.1 Pseudonocardiales bacterium | reverse complement strand
CCACTATCCGGGGAGTTCTGTCGGGCCCGTGGACCATTGTGCGAACCACGCGTCGGACATTGCCCGTCGTCCTGCTCGCCCGGCGGTGGGTCGGCCCGTGCGTTCCAGCGAGCTGACGGTAGCAAGAGTGGTACGACCCGAGTAGCATGGCGGTATGAAATTGAGCGTGAGCATCTCCGAGGAGGACGTGGCCCTGCTTGACGAGTATGCGCGTGCTTGTGGACTGCGCTCTCGCTCGGCGGCTGTCCAGTTCGCCATTCAGCTGTTGCGACATCCCGACCTCGAAGACGACTACGCCGCGGCGTGGGATGACTGGGAGTCCTTGGGCGAGCGGGCGCAGTGGGAAGGCACCGTCGAGGATGGGCTCACCGATGCGTCGCGGTGAGGTCCGCTTGGTCGATCTCGATCCGGCACGGGGAAGCGAAGCGAACAAGCGTCGACCGTCGGTGATCGTGAGCAATGATCGCGCCAACATCGTCGCGGAACGGCTCGGACGCGGTGTTGTCACAGTCGTTCCCGTGACGAGCAACGTTGCGAAGGTCTTTGCGTTCCAAGTTCTCCTCCGCGCCGAGGTGAGTGGGTTGCCGGCTGACTCGAAGGCCCAGGCCGAGCAAGTGCGTTCGATTGCAGTCGAGCGCCTCGGCCCAGCGCTTGGGAAACTTCCGCCCGCGGTCATGACTGAGTTGGATCAGGCGCTGCGCCTTCATCTTCAGCTGTAGCTTGATCAACGGTCAGCGCCGAACCGGCGACGAGCAGACAGTGGTTCGCATGCGGGTAAGTAAGGCCCACCCGGCTTTCTTGCGGATCTTGATACGTGTGCATCGTCATGACGAAGGATAGGTATCAAGATCGCCGGCCGTAGGAGGCGTAGTGCACGACGTCGAGCCGTTCGGGTTGGCGGTCGGCCTCGTCGCCCTCGCGGCACTGATCGCAGTCCTGTCCAACCGGGTGAGCGGCTGGCTGCGCGTGCCCGCACCGGCGATCTTCCTGGTCGCGGCAGCGGTGGCCTCCGACGTGTTCCCCCGCCTCGGCTCGCTGCCCATCGTCGTCGATCAGCGCATCGTCACGGTGGCGCTGGTGCTCATCCTCTTCGACGGTGGCATGCACATCGGCTGGCCGCGGTTTCGCGCCGCAGCCGGTGCCGTCGCGTGGCTCGGGGTCGCGGGAACTGCGGTCACCGCCGGGGGAGTCGCCCTCGCCGGACACCTGATCTTCGGCTTCAGCTGGCGCTCGGCGCTGCTGCTCGGCACGGCACTTGCGCCCACCGACCCGGCGGTCGTCTTCGCCGTGCTGGGGCGTCGCGAGGTCGGGGGTCGCACCGGGACCCTGCTCGAGGGCGAGTCCGGGGCCAACGACCCGGTGGCTATCGCGCTGATGGTGACCCTGCTCGGCGCGACCGGTAGCGGCTGGCAGGCCATTGGGGCCGGGTTCGGCGCGTTCCTGCTGCAGATGGTGCTCGGCGCCGTCCTGGGAGTGCTCGGCGGATGGACGCTGCTGCAGCTGATGCGCCGGGTGCCGCTGCCGAACGAGGCGCTGTACTCCGTCCGGACGGTCGCGTTCGCGTGCCTGCTCTACGGCGTGACGACGGTCGCCCACGGTTCCGGGTTCCTGGCGGTGTTCCTGGCCGGCATCGTGGTCGGCGATGCGCGCGCGCCGTACAAGCGGGAGATCGAGCACTTCGCATCGGCACTGGGGACGCTCAGCGAGATCGTGGTCTTCACCGTGCTCGGTCTGACGATCTCGGTGCGACACGTATTCAGCAGCGGTGAGGTATGGACGGGGCTGGCGGTGGCGGCACTGCTCATCCTGATCGTTCGGCCGCTACTGGTGGGGCTGGTGCTGCTGCCCGTCGACCTGCGGCGCGGGGAGCGGATCTTCGTGCTGTGGGCGGGTCTCAAGGGTGCCGTACCCATCGTGCTCGGGACGTTCGTGCTCTCCGGCGGGGTCCACGACGGCGGCCGGATCTACGACGTGGTCTTCGTCGTGGTGCTCGTGTCAGTCGCCGTGCAGGGCGGTCTCGTCCCGACCGCGGCGCGCCTGCTGCGGGTGCCGATGCGGGTCGTCGAGCCGGAGCCGTGGGCGCTGCGCCTGCGCCTGCGGGACGAACCCCGCGGCCTGCGCCGGTACTTCGTCACCGCGGGGTCGCCGGCGGACGGGTGTGCCATCAGCGCGCTCGATGTCGGCGACGCGGCCTGGATCAGCATGGTTAGTCGGGACGGTCAGCTGGTGCGCGTGCGGGGCAGCACTCGGCTCCAGGCAGGCGACGAGGTGTTGGTGCTGGCCGATCCGGAGGACGGGGCGATCGGCGAGCTGGACCAGGTTTTCGGCCGACGGGAGTAGCGGGGTCAGCTGGGCTCGTCGGGGACCTCGGGTTGGCGCGCCTCGCCGGCGCGACGGCGCTGCTCCTCGGCACGGGCGCGCAAGCCGGCCAAGAACTCCTCGTCGTCGTCGGGGTTTGGCCCGCGAACGCCCGCGTTCGCGGGCCAGGCGGGCGCTGCGGTCCCACGCTCACCGCGGGTGACGCGGTCGGTGCCGAGGAGGCGGTCGGCGGATGCCCTGCCGCGAGGACGCCCGGCCACCAGCCAGCTGATCGCCCCCACGTCGAGCAGCATGATGACGACAAAGATCCAGGCCAGCTTGGGCAGGTTGCGGCACTGGCTCTCCGGCGTGGTGATCACATCGATCACGCAGAAGATCCACAGCGCGAGAAACATCAGGCCGAGCCCACCGTCGAAGAACAGCATGCCTCAAGTGTCCTCCCGGCCGGCTGGATTCGGTGAGACTGCCGCCGCGGTAGGTTCCGGGCATGCCTCGGCTCGCAGACGTGATCGCCGTTCTCGACGCCTGGTTCGACCCTCGCTGGGCGGAGCCATGGGACGCAGTCGGTCTGGTGTGCGGTGATCCGGGTGAGCCCGTCGAACGCATTCTGCTGGCGGTGGATGCAGTCCCGGCGACCGTGCAGGAGGCCGTGAGCGCAGGTGCGCAATTGCTGCTGAGCCACCACCCGCTGCTGCTGACGCCGGCGCACGGGGTGCCCGCCGACGACCCCAAAGGCAACCTCGTACATCGGCTGATCCGCGCCGGCGTCGGGCTGTTCGTGGCGCATACCAACGCCGATGTAGCGGACCCCGGCGTCTCCGACGCATTGGCCGCATGTCTGGGCATCACGCACCTGCGGCCGCTGGCGGCACAATCCGAACAGCCGATGGACAAGCTCGTCGTCTATGTCCCGGTCGATGATGCACAGCGCCTGGTCGATGCGCTGGCTGCGGCCGGTGCCGGCTCGATCGGAAACTACGGCCGGTGTGCGTGGCTGACCGAGGGCACCGGCACGTTCCGCCCGCGCGACGGCGCGATGCCCGCGATCGGGCACGTGGGCCGCGTCGAGCGGGTCGAGGAGACGCGGGTCGAGATGGTGGTGCCGACCCGGCTGCGAGGCGAGGTTGTGGCGGCGCTGCGGTCGACGCACCCGTACGAGGAGCCGGCCTTCGATCTGTTGACCCGTTCGCCGAGCGCCAGCCGACGCGGGTTGGGCCGCATTGGCGAGTTGCCCGGGGCGCTGACGCTACGCGAGTTCACCGCGCATGCCGCCCGCACGCTGCCCGCCACCGTTTGGGGCGTACGGGCCGCCGGCGATCCGGAGCGGCCGGTACGCACCGTCGCCGTGGCCGGCGGGGCCTGCGGCGCGCTCGCCGAGCCGGCCCGTCAGGCTGGCGCTGACGCGTTGCTCACCGCGGATCTCAAGCACCATCACGTCGTCGAGGCGGTCTCCGAACGCGGCGGGAAAGCGATGGCACTCGTGGACGCCGCGCACTGGGCCACCGAGGCGCCCTGGCTGGATGCGCTGGCCGTTCGGCTGAGGGAACGCTTCGGCACTACGGTGGAGATCATAGTTTCGCGTCGCGTCACCGACCCCTGGACGATGCACGCTCCATCCGAGGAAACGAGACCGATGAGCACGTGAACGCCGACCACTTCGCCCAGCTTCGGCTGCTCGACCTTCAGGCCGCCGACACCGCCCTCGCCCAGCTGCTCCACAAACGCAAGACGCTGCCCGAACTGGCTGCAATCGCGGCGCGCTCCGAGCGGAATGCGGCATTGCACAACGATGGCGTCGATGCAAAGACCCGTGCAAGTGATATCGCCGCCGAGCAGCGTCGGCTGGAGAACGACGTCGACGCGGTGCGGACGCGGGCGGCGCGAGACGAGCAGCGCCTGCTGGCGGGCGGGCTTCCGGCGAAGGAGCTGGCCAGCCTGCAGCACGAGATCACCACCCTGGCCCGTCGGCAGTCCAGCCTGGAAGACGAGCTCCTGGAGATCATGGAACAGCGGGAGTCGGCGGATTCGGCCGTAGCGGCCGTAGCGGCGCAGCGAGCGGCACTTTCGGCCGAGCTCGCGGACCTCGTTGCGGCGCGGGACAGCGCGTTCGCCGACATCGATGCGGCAGCCGCCGCCCGCTCGGCTGAGCGCGCCGCCGTGGCTGTCGAAATACCGCCCGAGCTGCT
>JAYTRE010000348.1:0-3306 GCA_043746395.1 Pseudonocardiales bacterium | reverse complement strand
AGCTGGCCGTCGAGGTCGGTCACTACCCCTGCGGCATGTGGCAGCCGGGAACACTGCGCGAACGCGGCCCCACCCTTGTAGTCCACCAGCACGAAGCTGAGTTGGTCGGGCGGGTGGTTGACGGCCAGCCCGGCGACGAGGGTTTGCAGGAGCTCGGACTTGCCGGAGCCGGTCGTCCCGGCAATCAAAGCGTGCGGCCCGTCGCGGACGAGGTCAATGCCGACCGGGCCGTTTGCGCCCACGCCGAGCAGGGTGCCCGCCCGTCCGTCGCTGCGGGCCCATCGTTCGGCGATCCGCACCGGGTCGACGGTCGACAGGTCGCACAGGTCGAGAAGGTGACAGCTGTCGGGGATAGCTGTGCTGGTGTCGGCTCCCGCATCGACGAGGGGGGCCAATGCGCGCGCCACCGACTCCGACCAGGCCGCACTGACCTGGTCGGCGATGACGGCGATACCCGCACCGGTGAAATCGCGAAGCTCGAGCCGGCTACCCGTCTCCCCGATCGTGCGCGCCACCGAGCTGCAGGATTGCGGCAGCCGGGCGTGATCGGTCTCGAGACAGACTGCGGTGATCCCGGCCCGGGGACCGGTGTCGAGCACGGCCTGTAGTGCCGCGAGCTCACCGAGGCACGCACTGCTGTCGACGACGAGCACCTGCCAGGGACCGTTCCACCGTTGATCGCGGCGGTCGTGAGCGCCACGCTGATCGATGAGGTGCTGCAGCTCGGCGAGTAGGTCGTGGCGCTGTTCCGCGGTTCGCGCGACCGGGCCGCGAAGGTGCGGCAACCACCGAGCCCATGTCCAATCCGGGGCGACGTCGTCGGCGAGCAGCAGCCTCATCTCGACATCGGCCGGCGAGCACAGGGTCGCCAGCTGGCCGACCAGCCAACGGCCGATACCCAGGTCGATGCCTCGGGGCGCCGCGATCCCGAGCGGACCCTGGCGCAGGTCGACCTCGATCGGCACCGCCGCCAGCACCCCGGCGGAACAGATCTGGGCGTCCCTGCGCACGCGGGTGCTGGCGGGCAGCTCACCGAGGCCCAGGCGCACAACCAACAGGTCCGGATCGGCGCGGCGTCGCTGCCACAGCCGGGTGCCGGGTATGCGGGCGGTCTCCTCGACGGCAGCCGGGTCGGGCGCGGCCGTACGGCGGTGGGCAGCCTCCGCAGCGAGCGCGGCCACGACTTGCGCCTGAGCTGCCCGACGCTGCCGGCGCAGTGAGCCGACAGCGCGCCGCCGGCTACGCCGGCATTGGAGGCGGTCGCCGAGCGCGGCACCGAGCAGGACCACCGGGCTCAGCAGTGCGAAGACGAGAAATTGCGGGCTACGCAGCAGCACCGCCAGGACGATCCCGGCGAGCGCCGGGACCAGGGCTGCCCACCACTGCACGCGTTGGGGCGAGGCGAGCCGCGCGACCGGAAACTCGATCTCGCGTACGGGCGGTGTTCCCGCTGCATGCGGGCCTCGATTGACCAGTCGGGTGCCAGCTGGGCCGGCCCGCACGGCCGCGGGGGGATCGGCGGCCGCGCGGAGGGTGAGGAAGGTGTCACCGAGTCGCAGCATCGTGCCGGGGGTGATGGCTGCACCGTCCGGATCGACCGGCTGGGCGTCGAGCAGGGTGCGGTGGGTCGAACCCAGATCGCGTACAGACACTCCCGCGGCCGTCACAGTAAGACAGCTGTGGCGGCGCGAGACGGCGGGATCGTGCAGGACCAGGTCGCAGTCAGGCGCGCGACCTACCGTGACCAGCCCTCGGCCGAGCGCCAAGTGCCGTCCGGCGTCGGGGCCGCCGCAGACCTGAACTTGCAATCCGGCTCGGCTCAGCTCGGGCGTCCGTTGCGGGGCTGCGGTGGACAGCACGCATCCCGAGCGCAGGCCCGGGCCGCCGAGCAGCGCGGCGGCCGTGATGCGATCCGAACCGGCCCAGAGCCCGTCGTTGTGGGGACCGGTGAGCTGGGCGAGGACCGCGCCGACCCGAGTGCCTTCCGGCGCCCGGATGGACACGTCGCGCCGCGGACCGCCCAACTCGCCGATGGTGAGATCGATGTTCATGGCGACGAGTCTCCGATCGGGCGCCGACACGGTGGGCCGTACCGCGTGCGGCCTGTGGACAACTCGTGCCGCTCGGTCGAGTTGTCCACAGCAGCGCCTGATCACGCCGACAGGATCGCGGGTGGACGTACGTTCACCGCCATCAGCCAGGTGCCGCGCGGTTCCGCAGCCCACGAAGGGAATGCAGCGATGTCCGATCTGAAGGTCACCCCCTCGCAACTCTGCGCGCTGGGCGGGGCCGTGGCCCGGGTGTCCGCCGACACGCGCGGTGCGCACCAGGGCCTCAAGGCCCAGCTGGCACCGTTGTTCGGCGCGGACTGGTCGGGCGCCGCCGCGGCACAGTTCACTGCGCTCTACGAGCAGTTCGACCTGCACGCCAGAGGCCTGTCCGACGCGCTGGACGGCATCGGTCGGCTGCTCGGGCGCGCCGGCGTCACCTATGCCGACGCCGAATCCGCCATCGCTGCATCGTTCCGGTGACGGTGACGGTGACGGTGACGGTGACGGTGACGGTGACGGTGACGGTGACGGTGACGGTGACGGTGAGGAGAGGGGACCGGGGCGGCGCTAGGTTCGTCCAGTGTGACCACCGGGGACGTCCTAGCCGCAGTCGAGCGCGCCTACACCGCGCACTTCGCGCAACCGCCGATGCGCGCTTCGGTGTCCTTCGTGGGCGTGGAGCCGATCGAGGTGCTGCGCTACGAGCCGGTGCCGAGTGCGTGTGCCTACCTCAGCCTGGGCATGTCGCGCCGTGCCATGACGGCAGCCTCGCAGCCGATCGCCGAACTCGACGGTCCACGCGCGGAGCTCCTGCTCCAAGTGCACGATGCGGGGTATTCCGACGTATGGCGACAGCTCGCCGTACTCGCCGCCACTCCGGCGGTGGAAGGAGTTGTCGTTGCCGACGGCATGACGCTCGACCTCGGTAGACCGCTGGCAACCGGATCGTCCTGCTCAGGGTGCCTGATTGGCGTGGCGCCAATCGAGCCCGTGGCGAGCCCGGTGGGGACCGTGGTCGTGCTGCAGGTCCTGCCCGCAACCGCTACCGAGCTGGCCTGGGCGCGGGTCCACGGCACGGCGGCGCTGCGAGAACGGTGGTCGGCGGCCGCGACCGATCTCCTCGATCTGGGCAGGAGGGCGGTGTCACTGCGCTGAAGCGCCAGCTTGGCCTGCGCCACATTGTTTCCCCTCCGCGGGCCGCACCAGGAACAATCAGCCGAGCAGCAGCTTGTTCGTCGAGGAGGAGAGCCACCGT
>JAYTRE010000347.1:0-2923 GCA_043746395.1 Pseudonocardiales bacterium | reverse complement strand
CTCGTGTCCGATCCCGCCGCGCCCTTCGGTGGGGTGAAGCAGTCCGGCCTGGGCCGCGAGGGCGGTTACGAGGGCATCGACGAGTACCTGGAGACCACCTACGTGGCGACGAGCTGGTGACAGCCGTCCGGTAGCTACCGGACGCAAGCCGCCTACCGGCCAGCGGGTCAGGTGTGCGCTCGCGCATCACGGCCGCGCGAGCGCTGCCGTGATGCGCCGGGCCCCGGCGAGCAGGACGGGCGCGAAGCGCTGTCCCGGCGTGCGTCCGAGCCGCTCGATCGGTCCGGAAATGGAGATCGCGGCCAGCAGCTCGCCGCGCGGCGTCAGGACCGGCGCGGACACCGAGGCGACCCCCGCCTCGCGTTGAGCCAGCGACTGTGCCCAGCCGCGCTTGCGCACCTCGGCCAGTGCGCGGTCGCTGAACTCGGCGGCCCCGAGCACGCGGGTCAGGGTGTGCTCGTCGGACCACGCGCAGAGCACCTGGGCCCCGCTGCCCGCCGTCAGCGGCAGGCGGGAGCCGACCGGCACCGTGGTGCGTAACCCGGTCGCCCGCTCAGCGGCGGCCACGCAGAGCCGCTCATTGCCGTCGCGGCGGTAGAGCTGAGCACTTTCGCCGCACTCGTCGCGCACCCAGGCGAGCACGGGCCCGGCGCAGCTGACGAGCGGATCGGGGAGCGCGGCGGCGAACTCGCCGAGCCGGGGGCCGGGGACGAAGCGGCCGTCGGCGTCGCGGGCAAGCAAGCGGTGCACCTCGAGCGCGACGGCCAGGCGATGCGCGGTCGCGCGGGGCAGGGCGGTGGCGGCGACCAGCTCGGCGAGGGTGCGAGGCTCGGCGGCCGCGGCCACCAGCAGCGCCACGGTCTTGTCCACGACGCCGATGCCGCTCGTCTTCGGAGCACTGTTACCCTGTCCCATTCAGCGATACTATGGTCTCAGATAATGAGATCGCAAGACGTCACGTGAGGAGCGCCGTTATGGGCAGAACACTGGCCGAAAAGCTGTGGGACAGCCACGTCGTACGCAGCGCGGCCGGTGAGCCGGATCTGCTGTTCATCGACCTGCACCTCGTGCACGAGGTCACCAGCCCGCAGGCCTTCGACGGGCTGCGGACAGCCGGGCGTGCGGTACACCGGACCGATCTGACCCTCGCGACCGAGGATCACAACGTTCCGACGCAGGACATCAGCGCGCCGATCGCCGACCCCGTCAGCCGCAATCAGGTGGAGACGCTGCGCCGCAACTGCGACGAGTTCGGGGTGCGGCTCTACCCGATGGGTGATGCCGAGCAGGGCATCGTGCACGTCATCGGCCCGCAGTTGGGCCTAACCCAGCCGGGGATGACGATCGTCTGCGGCGACTCGCACACCTCCACCCACGGCGCGTTCGGCGCGCTGGCCTTTGGCATCGGCACGTCGCAGGTAGAGCACGTGCTCGCCACCCAGACCCTCCCTCTGGACCGTCCCCAGACGATGGCCGTCACCGTGAATGGCGTGCTGCCGCCCGGGGTCACCCCCAAGGACGCGATCCTCGCGGTGATCGCGAAGGCGGGGACGGGTGGCGGCCAGGGCTATCTGGTGGAGTACCGCGGCACGACGTTCGAGCAGATGTCGATGGAGGGCCGCATGACGGTGTGCAACATGAGCATCGAGTGGGGCGCCCGGGCGGGCATGATCGCGCCGGACCAGACGACGTTTGCCTACCTCAGGGGTCGCGACCACGCACCCAAGGACGCCGACTGGGACGCCGCCGTCGAGTACTGGCGCAGTCTGCGCACCGACGATGACGCCGAGTTCGATGCCGAGATCACCCTGGACGCCGCGACCCTCGCCCCGTTCGTGACCTGGGGGACCAACCCGGGCCAGGGCGCTCCGCTCAGTGAGCGCGTCCCGGACCCGGCTTGCTTCGACGGCGACTCTGATCGGGTCGCCGCGGAGAAAGCTCTGCAGTACATGGGTTTGACAGCCGGCACGCCGCTGCGTGACATCCGGGTCGACACCGTCTTCGTTGGCTCGTGCACCAATGGTCGGATCGAGGATCTGCGTTCGGTCGCCGAGGTCCTGCGTGGACGCCGGGTGGCTGACGGGGTGCGGATGCTCGTTGTACCCGGCTCGATGCGCGTGCGCGCTCAGGCCGAAGCCGAGGGGCTGGACGCGGTGTTCACCGCGGCGGGTGCAGAGTGGCGGCAGGCGGGCTGCTCGATGTGCCTGGGTATGAACCCAGATCAGCTGGCGCCGGGTGAGCGCAGCGCGTCCACCTCCAACCGCAACTTCGAGGGCCGTCAGGGCAAGGGCGGCCGCACCCATCTTGTTTCCCCGCTCGTCGCCGCCGCCACTGCTGTCACCGGCCGCTTGAGCAGCCCCGCCGATCTGTAAAGGGAGCTTTCGAGGATGGACAAGTTCACCGTGCACACCGGCACTGCGGCGCCGTTGCGGCGCAGCAACGTCGACACCGACCAGATCATCCCTGCCGTGTTCCTCAAGCGGGTCACCCGTACCGGCTTCGAGGACGGCCTGTTTCATGCGTGGCGGGCCAACGAGCCGGACTTCGTGCTTAACCGGCCCAGCCATCAGCACGCGACGATCCTGGTTGCCGGTCCGGACTTCGGCACTGGCAGTTCGCGCGAGCACGCGGTGTGGGCGCTGCTGGACTACGGGTTCAAGGCGGTGATCTCCCCGCGTTTCGGCGACATCTTCCGCGGCAACGCACTGAAGGCCGGCCTGCTCGCGGTGTCGCTTGCGGAAAAGATCGTCCAGCGGCTGTGGGATGACATCGAAAGCGACCCGACGACCGAGGTGACCGTCGACCTTGTGGAGCGACAGGTTCGGTGGAGCGGCGAGGTCCACGGCTTCGAACTCGACGACTACGCCCGCTGGCGTCTGCTCGAAGGGCTCGACGACATCGACCTCACGATGCGTCATGTTGA
>JAYTRE010000346.1:0-2236 GCA_043746395.1 Pseudonocardiales bacterium | reverse complement strand
GTGGTGCGCTATTGGGGCCCCTACCTGTACCGCAGCGCGTTTCACGCGAGCACCCCGGAGCAGGAGAGCGAACGCGCCCTGGCGCACCTGCGCGACCTGATCCAGGTCGAAGGCCCAGCCACCATCGCGGCGATCATCCTCGAGACCGTGGTCGGCACCAACGGCGTGCTCGTCCCCCCGCCGGGCTACCTCGCGGGCGTCCGGGCGATCTGCGACGAGTTCGGCATCATGATGATCGCCGACGAGGTGATGGCCGGCTTCGGCCGCGCCGGCGAGTGGTTCGCCATCGACCACTGGGGCATCACCCCTGACCTGATCGCCTTCGCCAAGGGCGTCAACTCCGGCTACGTCCCGCTCGGCGGGGTCATCCTCTCCGACGCCATCGCCGCCACTTTCCAGCAGCGCGCCTATCCCGGCGGCCTCACCTACTCCGGGCACCCGCTGGCCTGCGCGAGCGCCGTTGCGTCCATCGCCATCTTCCGCGACGAGGCGATCGTGGACAACGCCCGCTCGCTCGGCACTGACGTCATCGGCCCGGAACTGGACAAGATCGCCGCCCGGCATCCCTGCGTCGGCGAGGTGCGCGGCCTGGGGGTCTTCTGGGCGGTGGAACTGGTCCGCGACCGCGCCACCCGCGAGCCCCTCGTCCCCTTCAACGCGGCCGGACCGGACGCCGCCCCGATGACGGAGTTCGCGGCGGCCTGCAAGCAGCGCGGGCTGTGGCCGTTCACTCACTTCAACCGCACCCACGTCGTGCCGCCCTGCACCACCACGCCCGAGGAGGCACGCGAGGGCCTAGCGATCCTCGACGAGGCCCTTGAGGTGGCCGACCGCTACTACACCGGGGACTGAGCCGCGCGGGTGCGGGCCCCGAGACGGGTTCGACTCAGCCGACCGCCGCGGTGTCGCTGTGGCCCTCGCGGGCGGCGGTAACCCCGGCCTGGAACCGGCTGGTCGCGCCCACCTGCGCCATGTAGTCGGCAATGTGGCGCCGGCAGGTGCGGACCGAGATGGACAGCCGTCGCGAGATCGCCTCGTCCTTCTCGCCTTCGGCCATCAGCCGCAGGATCGCCGAGAGGGTCTGGTCGAACTGGGTGTGGTCGTGCTGCTTGTGGATGACGTCTTCGAGCGGCGCGGCCTCGGCCCACAGCTGCTCGAAGGTCGCGATGACCCAGGCGACGACGTTGGGTTCGCGGACGATCACCAACCCTTGGCGCCCAGGCTCGTCGGTGGGTATCGGCAGCAGCGCGATGCTGCGGTCGACCACCAGGCTGCGTCCCGGCACCAAGGATGCGAAGCGGATCTTGGCGCCGTTATCGGCAAGCTCGTTCAGGTAGGACCGGCTGGCCCGATCTCGCAGCGCGGTGTGCTGGTACAGCGCCCGGATCTTGATGCCACGGCGTAGCGAGTACAGGTTGGCGATGCGGGTGCGGCCGTCGATGCGCGCGGTCGGCAACCGGCCGGGGGCCACCGAGAGCACCTCGCTCTGGCACGAGTCCGCGAAGTGCATCAGCACGTTGGCGATATCGCCCTGCGCGGAGATGACGTCGACCGCCGCTTCCCGCGTCGACTGGCTGAGCGCATCGTTCCAGTCCGGCACCAGCGCCCGGATCGCGTTGCGACGAACCTCGAGCGCCGCGCGCCGGGCACCCAGCTCGAGGTCCTCGGCGCCGAGGACGGTGGCCTCGGCGAGCATCGGGCTGATGGCGGCGAAGGCGACGGCGTCCTCGGAGCGCACCAAGCCCATGTCGGTGAGCCGGGCCAGCGGCTTGTCGAGCTCCGCGACGGGCAGCGCGAGCGCCTCGGCGAGCTCGGCGAGCGTGGTGCCCGGGCGTTGGAGCAGGGCGCGATATACGGCGCTGTCGCCGTCGTGGAGCTCGCGCATGTCGTCCATAGTCGCCGTCCGGAGTTCGTGCCAGGCAGCTAGCTGCCAGTTGGACAGTTTGGCAAATACCTGTCTGGCATGAATCCTATGGGAAGTACCCGATTTCCGCCGTTTCCCAGGAGCAAATGCTGACAAAACCCGCAAACTGCCACCAGGGGTGAGGATGTCCGGTTCAGTGCGCCGGCGCGCCGCGGTGATCGTGGCGTGGGCCGTCTGTGTCGCTCTCGCGAGCGGTATCGACGCTGCCGCCTCTTCCGCGACGTCCGCTCCCCGAGCCGCAGTGAGCACGCCCGCCCACCCGACTCCCGGTCCGGGCGCCCGTCCGATTACCGACTGGTGGTGGTAGTCGCC
>JAYTRE010000345.1:0-10325 GCA_043746395.1 Pseudonocardiales bacterium | reverse complement strand
GTGGACGGAGATCGCGCCTGTGGACAACGCGGCGCCTGCTGTCGGAGCCACGTGCCCCGCGGACAGTGTGCCGGCGCGCCGCGGCGGCCCGGCGGGTCTGCACACTGTTGCGAGCCGCGGCCGCAGCCCCGCGGACAGTGTGCCGGCGCGCCGCGGCGGCCCGGCGGGTCTGCACACTGTCGCCAGCGGCGGGCGGTGAGTGCGCGAGCGGCGGCGCTCAGCTGCCGCCCCGCAGGCCGGCCACCGCCGCGGCCGGGACGATGTCGTGGCGGCTGTAGCGGCGGCTGAAGCGCCCGGTGCCGGCCGTCAGCGAGCGCAGCGTGATCACGTACCGCACCAGTTCGGCGTCGGGCACCTCGCCCCGCACGATCGTGCGCGCCATCCCCAACAGCGCTGACGGGTCGGGCACGGTGCCGGTGACCCGGCCGCGGCGCCCCGACAGGTCTGACAGCACCGCCCCCACGTGGGTGTCCGGTATGACAATCTCGACGGCGGCCAGCGGCTCCAGCAGGGCCGGGGCGCCGCTCTCCGCGGCGGCCTTGATCGCGAGCGCGCCGGCGGCCTGGAACGCGGCGTCAGAGGAGTCGACGCTGTGCGCCTTGCCGTCCACGAGGGTGACGAGGACGTCGGTCACCGGCACGCCCTCGCCGCCGACGCCGTGTTCGAGCTGGGCCCGCACACCCTTCTCCACCGAGCCGATGAACTGCGACGGCACGGCGCCGCCCACCACCTTGTCCGCAAACTGCACGCCGGAACCGCGGGGCAGCGGCGTCACCACCACGTCACACACCGCGTACTGCCCGTGTCCGCCGGACTGCTTCACCTGCCTGCCGTGCCCGGCCGCCTCGGCGGTGAACGTCTCGCGCAGCGCGACGCGCAGCGGCACCGTGTCGACGTGGGCGCCGGTGGCGCGCAGGCGGTCCAGGACCACGTCGGCGTGCGCCTCGCCGAGACACCACAGGACGAGCTGGCCGGTGTCGGCGTGCCGCTCGACGCGGACGGTCGGGTCGCCGGCGCACAGCCGGGTGAGCCCCTTGGCGAGCGCGTCCTCGTCGGTACGGGTCGCGGCCTGCACTGCGACCGGCAGCAGCGGTTCGGGCATCTCCCACGGCGCGATCAGCAACGGATCGGCCTTCGCCGAGATCGTGTCGCCGGTCTCGGCCGCTCCCAGCCGTCCGATGGCGCAGATGTCGCCGGCAATGGCGCGCTCGACGGGGCGCAGCGTGGCGCCCAACGGGGAGTGGATCACGCCCACCCGCTCGTCGCCGTCATGGTCCGGGTGGCCGCGCTCGCCGCCGCCGTGCCCGGACACGTGCACCGCCTGCTCGGGGGTGAGCGTCCCGGAGAAGATCCGCAGCACCGACAGGCGGCCCAGGTAGGGATCGACGCTGGTCCGGACCACCTCGGCCAGCAACGGCCCGTCGGGGTCACAGCTCAGGCCGGGCACCGGCGTGCCGTCGAGGCGGGTCGTGGCCGGCGGATCGAGCTCGATCGGGGACGGGAAGCCGCCCGAAAGCACCTCTAGCAGTTCGGCGTAGCCGAGCAGCGACGCGCTGCAGGTCGGCAGCACCGGGAAGAACGTGCCGCGGGCAACCGCTGTCTCGAGATCGTCGATCAGCACGTCCAGGCCGATCTGATCGCCCGCGAGGTAGCGCTCGAGCAGCGTCTCGTCCTCGCTGTTTTCGATGATCGCCTCGATCAGTGCCGCGCGAGCCGTCTGGACGTCGCCCTCGGTGCGGACTGAGGCATCCAGCGGCGACTCAGCAGGTGGAAACCCGTTGCCGTAGTCATGGACGGTTCGGGAGAGCAACTCCACCAGCGCCTGCGGCGCCGTGTCGCCCCCGCGCGCGACCGGAAGGTACAGCGGCAAGACGGCCTGCCCGTCGTCGCCGCCAAACACCCGCTGGCACGCGGACACGGTGGCGGCCAGGCTCGCACGGGGCGCGTCCAGCTTGGTGACGACGACGGCGCGCGGGGTGCCCAGCGCCGAGCACTCCTCCCACAGCGACACCGTGATCGGATCGACGTCGTCCGCCGCGGACACCACGAACAGCGCGGCGTCGGCGGCGCGCAGCCCAGCTCGCAGCTCCCCGGCGAAGTCCGGGTATCCCGGGGTGTCGAGCAGGTTCACCACCACGTTGTCCCACCGCATCGGGCAGACCGACAGCGCCACCGAGCGTTGCTGAGCATGCTCCACCGGCTCGTGGTCGCTGACCGTCGTGCCATCGGCGACGGTGCCGGCGCGCCCGATGGTGCCGGTCACCGCCAGCAACCCTTCGACCAGCGTGGTCTTGCCGGCCCCGGAGTGCCCCACGAGTGCGACGTTGCGGATCTTCTCGGGACGGTCGGCGGTGTCGAGTACCGCGGTCGAGGCGCGCACTGCGGTCTTCCTCGTCGACATCGCGCATCCCCCAACAGAGGAGTCCGTCAGATCAAGCCACTCCCCGGCATTCGACACCCAAGCGCCGGTGCGCGACAAGCGATGCGCGCCGATCGGGGCCGAGCTGCCGGTAAACTAGCAGGCGCCCGCCCACCGGATCGAAGAAACGGATCTCTCGCCGCGTGCTCAACATCCACGGCCGTGCCGTGATCTCGAAGGCCGTGAACCCGCTCGGCGTCCGGCTCGCCGCCGCCGGAGTCACGCCCAACGCGGTCACCGTCGTGGGTACGGTCGGCGTCCTCGCCGCGGCGCTGACCCTGTTCACCCAGGGCCGGTGGTTCACCGGAACGATGATCATCTGGGGTTTCGCGATGCTCGACCTCGTCGACGGCGCGGTGGCTCGGGCGGCGGGCAAGAGTTCACCGTTCGGGGGAGTGCTCGACTCCTCGGGCGACCGCATCGCCGACGCCGCCGTCTTCGGCTCGATCGCCTGGTACTTCGCGATGCACGGGCAGCGCTGGATGCTGCTCGCTGCGTTGCTGTGCCTGGTGCTCGGGTCCTTGACGTCCTACATCCGGGCCCGGGCCGAAGCGGCCGGACTGACCTGCTCGGTCGGCATCGCTGAGCGCGCCGAGCGATTGATCATCGCACTCGTCGGGACTGGCCTGTCGGGTTGGCCGTTTCGGGTGCCCTTCGCGCAGTCGGTCGCGCTGTGGCTGCTCGTCGCCGCGTCGACGATCACGGTGTACCAGCGGCTGGCCACCGTCTACCGGCAGTCCCGGGACCTGTCCACGCTGGCGGCGGGCCGCTGATGTTGCAACGGGTTCGCGACCGGGCGATCGACCTCGGCTACGCGGCGGGCTGGGGCGTGCTCACGGCGGTGCCCGAACCCGTTTCGGCACGCTGGTTCCGCGCGGCGGCCGACGCGGCCACGGTGCGCAATGGCGCAAGCGTGCAGCAGCTGCGCAAGAATTTGCGTCGTGTCGTGGGCCCGGCGGTGTCCGAGCTGCGGATGGACCAGCTCGTCGGCGATGCGGTGCGCTCCTATGCCCGCTACTGGCTCGAGACGTTCCGGCTGCCCAAGATGGACCACGACGACATCTTGGCGCGCACCGCCGCCGAGGGCGTCGAACACCTCAGCGAGGCGATCGCGCGCGGCAAGGGTGTCGTGCTTGCCCTGCCGCATCAGGGCAACTGGGATGTCGCCTCGCTGTGGCTGGTCGCCTACGGGCAGCGCTTCACGACGGTGGCCGAGCGCCTCAAACCCGAATCGCTATTTGACCGCTTCGTTGCCTACCGGGAGAGTCTCGGCATGGAGGTGCTGGCCCTCACCGGCGGTGCGCGGCCACCGTCGGAGGTGCTCGCCGAACGGCTGCGGGCCGGCCGCGTGATCTGCCTGCTCGCCGACCGGGACCTGTCCCGAAGCGGCGTCGAGGTGCGGTTCTTCGGCGAGGCTGCGCGGGTGCCGGGCGGGCCCGCACTGCTGGCCGCCACCACCGGCGCGGCGCTGCTGCCCGTCAGCCTTTGGTTCACCCCACACGGCTGGGGTCACCGCATCAACGCCCCGATCGAGCTCCCTACCGGCGGGCGGCTCCGGGACCGGGTCGTCGCCGCAACGCAGGCGATGGCCGATGTGCTGGCCCATGACATCGCCGAACGCCCCGTCGACTGGCACATGCTGCACCGGCTGTGGCTCGCCGACCTGCCCTCGCGCCCCCCTCGGCCCGTACTGGATGCAACCGTGTCGGACGCGCCGGTCAGCCGATGATGCGCATCGGCATCGTCTGCCCCTATTCGTGGGATATCCCCGGCGGCGTCCAAGCCCACGTGCGCGACCTCGCCGAGCGGCTGATCGAACTCGGACACCGGGTCTCCGTCCTGGCGCCAGGCGACGACGACCTACCCGGCCTGCCGCCCTACGTCGTGGTGGCGGGCAAGTCGGTACCGATCCCGTACAACGGCTCGGTGGCGCGGGTGCAGTTCGGTCTCGTGTCGGCCGCGCGGGTCCGGCGGTGGCTGCGCGACGGTGCCTTCGACGTGGTGCACGTGCACGAACCCGCAGCCGCGAGCCTGTCCCTGCTGGCCTGCATGATCCATGACGGCCCGCTGGTCGCGACCTTCCACATGGCGACCACCCGTTCGCGGTTCCTGTCGATGTTCGACACCGTGCTGCAGCCGTTCCTGGAAAAGCTCAGCGGGCGCATCGCGGTGTCGACCGCTGCCCGCAAGGTCATCGTCGAGCATCTCGGCGCCGACGCGGTGGTCATCCCCAACGGGGTCGCGATCTCGAACTACGCAGCGGCGCGACCTTTGCCGGGCTATCCCCGCGAGGGTGCCACGATCGGCTTCATCGGCCGCTACGACGAGCCCCGCAAAGGGATGCAGGTCCTCATCGCCGCGATGGAACAACTCGTCGAGGAGCGCCCGGGACTGCGACTGCTTGTCGCCGGGCGCGGGGATGCCGACGTGTTCCGTGGCGCACTGCCCGGGGTGGTCGCGGCCCGGGTCGACCTGCTCGGTCAGGTGACTGAGGCGGTCAAGGCGCAGATGCTGCGCAGCCTGGACGTGTACTGCGCTCCCAACACCGGGCAGGAGAGCTTCGGCATCATCTTGCTCGAGGCGATGGCAGCTCGGACCCCCATCGTGGCAAGCGACATCGAGGCGTTCCGGCAGGTACTCGAGGGCGGCGTGGCCGGCCAGCTGTTTCGGACCGGCGACGCCAGCGCGCTGGCCATGGCGCTGTGCACGGTGCTCGACGACCCGCCGCTGCGCCGTCGCTTTGCCGCCGCGGGAGCAAGGGTGGTGGCGCCCTACGACTGGCGCGTCGTCGCCGAAGGCGTCCTGCGGGTGTACGAGCTGGCCATCGCTGGGGCGGGCGGGCAACCTGCGCTGAGAACCGGCAGCGCGGCCAAGCCCCCGGGACGCTGGGCCCAACACGGCGACCGGGCGACTGGGGCGCCCGGCTAGAGTCGGCCGGTGCTGTCTGTCGGCTGGTTGGTGTTCGCGGTCCTGATCGCGATCCTGCTGACGATGTGGGTGACCTTCACCGTCACCCGCCTGGACCGTCTGCACGCCCGCGTCGACGCGGCCCAGGCGGCCCTTGACGCCCAGCTGGTGCGGCGGGCCGCGGCGCTGCTGAGCGTCAGCGAGTCCCCGGACAGCCAGCTCGATCCGCAACAGCGGTGCCGGCTCGAGGCCGTCGCTCACGCCGCGCTGGACCCGGCGCTGCCCGAGCGCCGCTCGGGCGCCGAGAATGCCGTCGGCCGGGCGGTCACCGAGCTCGTCGACGGGCCCACGGGGCTGCGGGCGGAGGTGCGGGCCGAGTTGCGCGAGACTGCCGCCCGGGTCCTGATCGCGCGGCGCTTCTACAACGACGCCGTACGCGACACCCGTACGCTGCGGATGCGGCGCATGCCGCGCACGCTGCGACTGGCCGGCCGACGAGGCCTGCCGCAGTTCTTCGATATCGACGACACGGTGCCTAGCCCAGCCGAACCCGAGGCGGCCACCGAGCCCGACCAGCCCGATCAGCCCGATCAGCCGGCCACCCCCGTGGCCCGTGCCCAGGAAGAGGATGTTTCATGATCAGCTCACGCCGTTCGCTGCGTTTGGCCGCCGTCACAGTTGCGGCGCTGAGCCTGGCTGCCTGCGGCGGTAGTCACCGCAAGGCGGTCGCCTCCTCGTCGAGCCCGACGCCCACGACTACCGCTCCTAGCACGACTGCCGCCCCGGTGCCGGCCGCGCCGGCCTTCAACCCGTTCACAGGGGGCAAGCCGTCCCCCAACGGGGTCGTGGCAGTCAAGATCGACGACACCGCCAACGGGCGCCCGCAGGTCAACATCGACAAGGCTGACATCGTCTACATCGAGCAGGTCGAGGGCGGCCTGACCCGGCTGCTGGCGGTGTACGACACCACCCTGCCGACCGTCGAGGCCGTCCGCAGCACGCGGGCCAACGACCCGGAGCTGTTGGCCCAGTACGGCCCCGTCGCCTACGTCGCCTCCGGCGGCGCGCCCAACCCCCTGCAGGTCTTGGCCAGGTCCAACCTAAAGGTCGACACCAACGACGGCGGCGGCCCGGGGTTTGCGCGCGACCCCAACCGGAGCGCGCCGTACAACCTCACCGCCAACCTCGCCCTCATAGCCCACCTGCTGCATCCCCCGACGGCGAAGAGCATCGGCTTCACCTTCGCGCCCTACTCCTCGGCCATCGCCAGAACCCCACGCGGAGGGAGCCTCCAAACGGTCGTCGGCGGCACCCCCGTGCGGTTCGTCTACGACGCGGTCCACCACAGATACGACCGGGTGATCGACGGCGTGGCCGCGCGCACTGCCGCCGGGGTGCTCATCTCCACTCCCAACGTGCTCGTGCAGTACTGCTCGGTGACGGTGTACCCGCAGGACGTCGATGTCCTCGGGAACCCGTCCATGTACACCCACACGGTCGGCAGCGGCGCGGTCATCCTGTTCCGCGACGGGCATCGCATCGCCGGGACGTGGAGCCGGCCGACCGCGACTGCCGGCACGACGCTGCGGACGGCCGCCGGCACGCCGCTCGCGCTCGCACCGGGCGGGGTCTGGGTAGTGCTTGTGGCTGCCGGTTCGCCGCTGACGTCCTGACGATCCTGGGAGCTGCGTCCCGTGCGAGGGGGCCGTGCACGCCGTGCCGGCCCAACCCACCGAGCGGGCCACCGGTGCGTGGGCGGCTGCCGGCCGGCGGGCGGGGCGGGTCGTAGAATCGCGGTATGTCCGAAGACCCGAACCAGTCCACCAGCTCGACACCGTCAGTCGGCTCGTCCCGCGTGAAGCGGGGCATGGCCGAGATGCTCAAGGGTGGCGTGATCATGGACGTCGTGACCGTTGAGCAGGCCAAGATCGCCGAGGACGCCGGAGCGGTCGCAGTCATGGCCCTCGAGCGGGTGCCCGCCGACATCCGCGCTCAGGGCGGGGTGTCGCGGATGAGCGACCCCGACATGATCGACGCCATCATCGCGGCGGTGTCCATCCCGGTGATGGCCAAGGCGCGCATCGGGCACTTCGTCGAGGCGCAGGTGCTGCAGGCGCTCGGCGTCGACTACGTCGACGAGTCCGAGGTCCTCACCCCGGCCGACTACGCCAACCACATCGACAAGTGGGCGTTTACGGTCCCCTTCGTCTGCGGTGCGACCAACCTGGGGGAGGCGCTGCGGCGCATCACCGAGGGCGCGGCGATGATCCGCTCCAAGGGGGAGGCTGGCACCGGCGACGTCTCCAACGCCACCGGGCACATGCGCCAGATCCGCGGCGCGATCCGTCGGCTGAGCTCGCTCAGCGAAGACGAGCTGTTCGTGGCGGCGAAGGAGTTGCAGGCGCCCTACGAGCTGGTTGCCGAGGTGGCGCGGGCCGGCACGCTGCCGGTCGTGCTCTTCACGGCGGGCGGCATCGCCACCCCCGCCGACGCCGCGATGATGATGCAGCTCGGCGCCGAGGGCGTGTTCGTCGGCTCGGGCATCTTCAAGTCCGGCAACCCCGCCCAGCGTGCCGAGGCGATCGTGAAGGCCACCACCTTCTACGACGACCCGGATGTGCTTGCCAGGGTCTCGCGCGGGCTGGGCGAGGCCATGGTCGGCATCAACGTCGAGGACATCCCGCAGCCGCACCGCCTCGCCGACCGCGGCTGGTAGCCGCCCCGCCGCGACAGTGTGCAGCCGCGCTGCGCGCCGCCGGCGAGGCTGCACACTGTCGCGTTAAACGGGGCTCACCGAGCTTCACTAGGCTGATCGATCGTGCCCACGGTCGGAGTTCTCGCGCTGCAGGGCGACGTGCGCGAGCACCTCGCCGCGCTGAGCACCGCGGGAGTCCGGGCGGTACCGGTTCGCCGTCCCCCGGAGCTAGCCCGTGTCGACGGCCTGGTCCTGCCGGGCGGCGAGTCCACCACGATCGCCAAACTGGCGCGGATCTTCGGGCTGTTCGAGCCGTTGCGCGCGGCCGTCGCGGCCGGGTTGCCGGTATACGGCTCGTGCGCCGGGATGATCCTGCTCGCCGATCGGGTCGACGACGGCGGGTCGCCGCTGGCCGAGACCCTCGGCGGGATCGACATGACCGTGCGCCGCAACGCCTTCGGGCGGCAGGTGGACTCCTTCGAGGCCGACGTCGAGCTGGCCGGGATCGACGGCGGGCCGGTGCGCGCGGTGTTCATCCGGGCCCCGTGGGTGCACGAGCTGGGCCCGTCGGCGACCGCGCTGGGCACCGTGGGCTCGGGTCGCGCCGCGGGTAGGATCGTCGCGGTTCGCCAGCAGCAGCTGCTGGCCACGTCGTTTCACCCGGAGCTGACGGGTGACGGACGGATTCACGCGTACTTCTGCGACATGGTGAGGACTGCAACGTGAGCGGGCACTCCAAATGGGCGACGACCAAGCACAAGAAGGCCGTCATCGACGCCAAGCGCGGCAAGCTCTTCGCGAAGCTGATCAAGAACATCGAGGTCGCGGCGCGCATCGGCGGCGGTGACCCCGACGGCAATCCGACGCTCTACGACGCGATCCAGAAGGCCCGCAAGACCTCCGTTCCGCTGGACAACATCGAGCGGGCGGTCAAGCGCGGGTCGGGCGCCGAGGCCGGTGGCTCCGACTGGCAGACGATCATGTACGAGGGCTACGGGCCGAGCGGTGTGGCCGTTCTCATCGAGTGCCTCACCGACAACCGCAACCGTGCGGCGATGGAGGTCCGCACCGCGATGAGCCGCAACGCCGGCTCGATGGCCGACCCGGGTTCGGTGTCCTACCTGTTCAACCGCAAGGGCGTCGTGATCGTCCCGGAGGCGGGTTTGGCCGAGGACGACGTGCTGCTGGCCGTTCTCGACGCCGGGGCCGAGGAGGTCAACAACCTCGGCGAGGCCTTCGAGGTCATCAGCGCGGCCACCGACCTCGTCGCGGTTCGGACCGCACTGCAGCGCGCCGGCATCGACTACGAGTCTGCCGACATGTCGTTTCTGCCCAGCGTGCAGGTGGCGCTGGATGAGGAAGGGGCCCGCAAGGTCTTTCGCCTCATCGACGCACTCGAGGATCTCGATGACGTGCAGAACGTCTTTGCGAACTTCGATGTCAGCGACGCGATCCTCGAAGCACTCGACGCCTGATGCAGTTGCTGCGGCTCAGCCAGTGAGGTGCGGGCCGGCGAAGCTGAGTTGGGCGGCGGCCTGGCTGCGCCAGTAGGCGCCGTCGTGCCCGCCCGGCTCGATGCCGCCGGCAGGAGTGGGCGCCAGCGCGGCCCGCAGCTCGCGGGTGACGGGCGCAAATCCGTCGCTCGCGCCGCAGTCGATGCGAAGCGGGATGCCGGCCAGCAGCGCCGTGCGGCGAAAGATCTGATGGGCGTCGAAGTCGGCAGCATCGTCGAACGCGCCCGCCGCGCTCTGGCCGGCCTCGCGCCAGATCGCCGGGCTCTCGGCGACCGCGGCGGCCACCCGGCCGCGCCCCAGCACTGTCGACAGGTACAGCGCCATAGCCGCCCATCGACCAGCCGAGCAGCCCGATCCGGCTGACGTCCAGGCCGCGCGCAGCCAGCAGTGGTAGGAACTCGCCGACCACCATGGCCGAGGCGTTGCTGCCGCGGCGCGGATGCCAGTAGCTGTGGTCGCCGCCGCCGCCGTCGACGGACGCGATCGCGAACGGCCGCGCGCCCTGCTGCACGGTCTGGGCGAGGAACCGGTCCAGGTGCAGCAGGCCTCCGAAGGCGTCCGAGTGGTTCTCGCCCCGCCCGTGCAGGGCGATCAGCACCCGCAGCCGCGCCCCGCCGTGATCGGGCGGGTAGCTGATCGTCCAGCCGGTGGTGGCGCCGTTCATGGCCGAGGACGCGAAACTTCCGCTGACCGCGGGTCCCGGCGTGACGTCGGGGACGCCCGCGGGCAGGCGGTCGATCAGCCGAGACAGCTCGCCGCGCCCCGGCAGGGCGCCCGTCCCGACGGCAAC
>JAYTRE010000344.1:0-5704 GCA_043746395.1 Pseudonocardiales bacterium | reverse complement strand
GCGGCACTGGCCCAGCGTCGCGAAAGGACGCTGGCGACCGCGGCGGCCCTCGGCATTCCGGCGCAGGCGGTGCTCGGCGGCTTCACCGTGCTCACCCATCTGAACCCGTGGCTGGTCGCGGCCCATTTCCTGCTGTCGATGGGGATCATCGCGGTGACCTACTGGCTGTGGAGTCGCGTCCGCGGCGGACCGGAGCCCGGCGAGCTTCCCGCTGCGGCCCGGCAACTGATCCGGGGCACCGTGCTCGTGGCCGCGGCGGTGCTCGCGCTCGGCACGGTGGTCACTGGCAGCGGTCCGCACGCCGGCGCCCCGGACGTGAGCGGGAAGGTCCACCGCACCGGGCTGAATGTCGCCTCGATGGCGCAACTACACGCCGATTCGGTCATGGTCTTGATCGGTTTGAGCTCGGGGGTCGTGGCGGTCGTCTACGCGCTGCGGTGCGCCGACCTGGTGCGCCGGGCCGCGGTGGGGCTGCTGGCCATCGAGCTGGCCCAGGGGATCATCGGCTACAGCCAGTACTTCCTGCACGTCCCGCCGCTGCTCGTAGGCCTGCACATGCTGGGTGCCTGCCTGGTGTGGATCGCCGCGCTGCGCCTGTTGCTGCTCGTCGAACCGGCCGCAGCCCCGCGGCCATTGGCACAGCAGGTCGCTCGGGCACAGTAATCGCCTCACAGAGATCGGCCCGGCGGCCGGTCCCGCTCGATTGATTTTGGCGTCGCCGTTAACGGCACTCCCCCGCGAGCGCCTGGCGGTGAACGCCGGTGAACCCAGCCACGACGCTCCACTCCCAGGCTCTGCGACCACGCTGCAAACCCGCGGCAGTGGTGACCGCGCAGCAGATGGTGACGACCCGGCGGGGCTCGCGGCAGCCCGTGATGGGCATCGGAAGTGGGCGGCGGTGCGCACTCTGGTCAGAAGGGTGGTGGGTCGGGGTCGCCGGTAGCGCTGCTGATGGTGGCGCAAGGGCTGCGGGTGGTCGTAGCGGTGCTGGTGTGCTTGGCGGGGTTGCTGGGGTGAGGGTCTCGGGTGTGGTCGGTGGGGTGGTGGGTGGGAGTGGTGGTGTAGTGGCGGCCGGTGGGGCTGGTCCAGTGGAGGTGGTGCTCGGGGCTGCCGGTGACTTGCCAGCCGGTGTCGTGTTTGAGGTGGTGGTGTCGGGCGCACAGTGCGGTGATGTTGGTGGGGCTGGTGGTGCCGCCGTTGTTCCAGGGTTTTTGGTGGTCGAGTTCGCAGATGCGGGCCGGGCGGCGGCAGCCGGGGAAACGGCAGGTGCCGTCGCGGGTGATGACGTGGTTGGCGAGGTTGCGCGGCGGGCGGTAGGTGCGTCGGCCGTAGTCGAGCAGGTGGCCGTGGGGGTCGGTGAGTAGCCGCCGCCAGGTGCCGGTGGGGTCGGCGGCCAGGCGGCGGGCGGTGTCGGCGGTGACGGGTCCGTAGCCGGCCAGTTCGCCGGGCTGTTCGTCGAGGCCGAGCAGGGTGGACAGGGCGACGGTGACCTGCACGCCCGGGCGCAGCCCCTGACCGGTCGGCAGCGGACCGCACGGCACCCCGCCCGTGCTGGCGGTGGTGCTGGTGCTGGTGGGGGTGAGTCGGTCGAGGGCTAGTTGGATGAGGGCGTCGGCGCGACGCTGGTCAGCGCTGCGGTCGTCGCCGGGCAGGCCGTGCTGCTGGGCGTCGCCGGGCAGGCCGTGCTGCTGGGCGTCGCCGGGCAGGCCGTGCTGCTGGGCGTCGCCGTGCAGCTGGGCGTCGCCGTGCTGGCCGGTTGGCTGGGCGGGGTGGGTGGGGTGTTTGCGGGCGAGGGCGTCGAGGACGGTTTTGAGGGCGGCCGCTCCGGGGGCCGGGAGCAGGGCCCACAGTTGGCTCATGCCGTCGCTGGTGGGGCTGAAGCAGACCCGCCGCTCGGTGAGGGCTTGTTGATGGCGTTGTTCGGCACGCGCCGGGGCCACCGCCAGCACCGCCCGGGTCACTGCGGCCCGAAACGCCGCTGGGCTCTGTTCGGGGGCCCGGTCCAGGACCCTGGCCTCGACCCGCGCCGCGGCCTGGGCGTCCAGGGTGCGGACTGCTTCGGCCAGGGTGCGGGCGTGCCCGGCGGTGATCACCCCGGCTTCCAGCAGCGCCATGGTGCCCGGTAGCCGGGCCAGGTCGGTGGCCAGCGCCAGGCGCTCAGCGGCAGCCTGCCCGCCGATGCGCAGCGCGCACGCCAACTCTTCCCGCACCCACTGCTTACCCGGATCCAGCTCCGGCAGCGGTGACGGCGCGGCAGCTAACGCGGCCAGCAGCCGCTGCTCACGCGCATGCAACCACGCCAACTGCCGTGCCACCGCGACCAGCGCATCCACCCGCCCGGCATAGGACAACCGCTCCGGTTCCAACTGGGCCAGCAACCCCACCACCTCGCCACCCGCCGGAGCCTGAGCAGCCCAGGCCGCCACATCATCCGGGACGGTGATCGTCTCCACGATCGTCGGCACCCACCCGCTGTCCATGTGTTCTATTCTAAACGAGGGGTCCGACAACACGGGTACGACAACAACGCCGAGCCGAGCACCAGTACCCAGAGACCTCGAGCGCAACCGGGCTCGACCGAGACCGCAACCGGGCCCGACCCCGAGCGCAACCCGACCCGACAGCGCCATTCCAGCCGCGCACCCCACCCCCTCGTCGGCGAGCACGTCGAAGCCGTGCGCAACCCGACCCGACAGCGCCATTCCCGGCGGCCGTTAGTCGGCAAAGACGGGTCAGCCGCTGCGCCGAACAGCAGCGCGGTGGCGCTGCCCACGTGTCCGCCAGCTCAGTCCGCCAGACGTTACGGGGTTCCTGCGCCGGCTGAGGCGGCGACCGCCTTCGTCACGGCCGTGTCGAGCGCGGCCGCGGAGAGCCAGCCGTCGTGGCTGAACAGCGTCTTGCCCTGCGCAGAGGTGAGCGTCAGCCAGGGCTGGTCAGCCACCTGGTATCCGTCTGCAACCGCTCCCGTGGTATCGACGACCACCGGGTAGCTCAGCGGTACCGGAAGCCGGCGCAGCAAGGCAGTCAGCGCGCCGGGACCGGCCTCGACCGGCGCTTCGTCCACGGCAACCAGGCTTGGCCACCCGCGCGCCTTGGCGCGTGCCGCGTAGGAGTTCAGCGCCTCCAACTCGGCGGTGAGGTTGGACGTCTGCGCCAGCCAGGTGTCGAAGAAGACCACCAGGTGCGGATGTGCCGGACCCAGCGGCACCGGCGCCCCACCTGTTGCCGATGACAGGCTGACCGACTGCGCCGGGCCGATCGGCGCTTGCCCCGCGGAGGTGGCGGCCACCGGTGGGTGGCCGGGCAACAGCGCAGCCACCGCGTGGGCGATCACGCCAGCCTGCGAATCGACCGCGCCGTAGGCCATCTGGCTCATGTAGAGCGTGCGCTCGTTGCCGCGCTGGTCGATCAAGTAAATTACCGGCTCGTGGTCGATTCCGCTCGTGGACACCGCGACGTAGACCCCATAGGAACGCCACACCGCGGCTAGCTGGGCCGGGTTGCCGGTGAGGAAGTCCCACTGGTTGGCCATACCGTGAGCCTGCGAGTAGGCCGCGACGTCGGCTACCGAGGCGGCCTTCGGGTTGGCGTTGACGAGGACCAGCGCCACCTGCGCACCGGCCGGGCCCAGCATCTGTTTCGCGTCGACCAACTCCGTGCTGGTGAGCGGGCAGATCGTCGTGCACTGCGAGTCCACGAACGCGAGGATCACCACTTTGCCGCGAAGCTGGGCCAGCGAGACGCTTTGGCCGAACTGGTTACGCAAGGTGAACCCCGGAGCGGCGCGGTCACCGGCCGGACTGCCCGGATCAACCGCACCCGAGACGGCGCTGTTCGGCGCGGTAACCGGTCCGGGAACGGAGGGTCCGCGGACGCGGCCGAGCGCCGCCGACGCGGCAATCACCGCCAGCAGCACAAGAGCAACGCCCCCGACTACGACCAAGACCCGACCCCGGGACGGCCGCACGCGACCAGCGAGCGTTCGCATGGCGCCCAGGCTATCCTCCCCGGCTCAGAGGAACCGCGACACCGCGTAGATCGCCAGGCCGGCGAGCGCGCCGACCACCGTGCCGTTGATGCGGATGAACTGCAGATCCCGGCCAACCTGCAGTTCAAGCCGCCGGCTCGTCTCGGCGGTATCCCATCGCTGCACAGTCGTCGAGATCACCGCGGCGAGGTCGTCGGCGTAGTGCGTTACCACGTGCGCCACAATCCGCTGCAGCACCTCGTCCACCCGGGCAGCCACCGCCGCGTCGTCGCGCAGCACCTGCCCGGCACGGACCGTGAGCGACTCGAGCGAGCGGCGCAGGTCTGAGGACGGATCGGCGCTCGCGTCGAGCAGCATCGCCTTGAGGCTGCCCCACAGCGTCGTCAGGTAGGTCCGGATCTCCGGGTGGTCGAGCAGCTGTCGCTTGGCCTGCTCGACTCGCTCGGCCTGTTCGGGATCGGTGCGCAGCCGCTCCGCGAAGGCGCGCACCTGGGTGTCGAAGTTGCGGCGCAGCTCGTGTGAGTCGTCGCCCGCGACGTCGGCCAGGAACGACTGGAGGGAGGCGAAGCCGCGGGCGAACACCCGCTCGTCCACCCACTCCGGCACCCACTCCGGCGATTCCTCGGCGACCCGTTGGCGTAGCACGCCACGGTTGGCGTCAAGGAAACGCATCAGCCCGCGCAGCCCCGCCGTGAGTGCCTGCTGATGCTGGCCGGAGTTGCAGACAGCCTCGAGGAGACGGGCCAGCAGGGGCGCCACGTCGAGGGTCCGCAGCCGCTGGTCAGCGAAGTTGGCCACCGCCGTCCGCAGCTCGTCGTCGTGCAACACCGCGGCCAAACCGCCCACGGCGGCGCCCAGCTCGTCGGCGACCAGCCGCGCATGCACCGGGTCGGCGAGCCACTCGCCGGTGCGCTGGGGAACCCGTGCCGCGGCAACGCGCTCGCTGACGATCTCCTGGGTCAGGAAGTAGCTGTTCACGAAGTCGGCGAGCCCGGCCCCGATCTGATCCTTCTTGCGCGCGATGATGGCCGTGTGCGGGATCGGCAGGCCGAGTGGATGCCGAAACAGCGCGGTCACCGCGAACCAGTCGGCCAGACCACCGACCATGGCGGCCTCCGCCGCCGCCTGCAGGTAACCCCAGCCGCCGCGGCCGTGCCCGACCGCCAGGCAGAGCAAGTACACCGCGGCCGCGGCGAGCAGCAGACCGCCGGCGATCCACTTCATCCGCCGCAGGCCGCGCATCCGTTCGGCGTCGGGCAGTGGGATGGTCATCCGGGCATCGAGAGCCGCGCCGCCAGCGCCGCCACAAACCGCTCGGCCGCCCCGGGCGAGTGGAGCAGGAACAGCGACGGCTCGACCGCTTCGAGTTCGACGAGCTGCGGGCCGTCCGGGCCAGGGAGCAGGTCGACGCGGGTGTAGAGCAGCTCGGCGCCGAAGCGCTCGCGCAGCACCGCGAGAGCCGCGGCCGCGACGGCGAACTCGGCCGCGGACGGCTCGCGCGCGGTGATCCGCTCCGGTATGTAGAGCGCGTACGACTGCATCTCGTGCACGGTTCCCTCGGCCAGCATGGCGCCCTTGCGCACCGCGTGGCTAAACCGGCCGTCGAAGTACAGCAGCGCGGTCTCGCCGTCGGCGTCGACACGGTCGAGGTAGGGCTGCGCCAGCACCGTGCGGCCCGCCTCGTGCAGCTGCGCCGCGTGGGCCAGCGCCGCGGCA
>JAYTRE010000343.1:0-2419 GCA_043746395.1 Pseudonocardiales bacterium | reverse complement strand
GGGCGAGCACCTGGCCGCCGGTGTTCAGCGCCGCGCGCGAGGCGTCGGCGTCGGCGCGGTCGATCGGCACCTGGCCGATACCGGCGAGGAACATCCGGGACAACGCGCCCTTGAGGCCGGGCGTGGTGAAGTACTCCGCCTTGGCCAGGAAGGTGACCTTGCGCGGCACCATCACCGGCATGAAGAGCGAGTCGCAAAACGACAGGTGATTGCTAGCCAGGATCGCCGGACGGTCGCCGGGGATGTTGTCCAGCCCCTCGGCCCACGGCCGCCACAGCCCGCGCAGCAGCGGTCCGATGAGGACGAACTTGGCGAGCCAGTAGAACAAGGTCGCGCTCCCACCCAGCTGCTGCATTGTTTTGCACCGACACACGGTTTGGCACCGACAGTAGTGCCGCCGCGAGGAAGGCTCCAAGCGGCGCGGCCACCTCGCCCGGGGGCCGGTGCGGCAGGCATGATGGACTTTGCCGTACGACGACGGAACGAGGACGACGTGGCCCTGCTCCCCGGAGCCGAACCCTTCGCCGCGGATAGCGGCCCGATGGGGGTCGTGCTCAGCCACGGCTTCACCGGCACACCGGCCAGCATGCGGCCCTGGGCCGAGCAACTGGCCGCCGCCGGCTACACCGTGCGGCTGCCTCGCCTGCCCGGGCACGGAACCACGTGGCAGGACGCGAACACCACCCGGTGGCAGGACTGGTACGCCGAGGTCGAACGGGCCTACGAGCAGGTGTCGGCGCGCTGTTCGACGGTGTTCGCCGCCGGGCTGTCTATGGGCGGCACTCTGGTCACCCGCCTCGCGGAGGTCCACGGTGACAAGATCGCCGGGTTGGTCCTGGTCAACCCCGCCTACGCCACCGAACGCTTCGACGCCCGCTTCGCCCGCTACCTCGCCTGGGCCATGCCGTCGCGCCCGGGGATCGCCAGCGACATCAAGAAGCCCGGCGTGGAGGAGTCGGGCTACGACCGCACGCCGGTCAAGGCCTTCGCGTCGCTGCAACAGCTGTGGACGCTGACGCGCGCCGAGCTGCCCCGCGTCACCGCACCGATCCTGCTCTTTCGCAGCAGGCAGGACCATGTCGTCGAGGCGCTGTCCGGGCGGCTGCTGCAGGCCGGTGCCACCGGCACCACCGTCCGCGAGGTCGTGCTGGAGGACAGCTACCACGTCGCGACGATGGACAACGACGCCCCGACGATCTTCGCCGGCAGCATCGAATTCTTCGGTTCCCTCGGCTCAGGTGCCGGCGCCGACCCATCGGTGAGAACCACGCCGTGACCGCGGAGGGGACGCCGGACGCGGGCGGGACGGAACCGGGCGCGACGCCGGACCCGAGCGCGACGGACCCGGCTGCTCGGCTGGGCAACGGCCTGCTCGCGGGGATGTACGTGCCGTTGACCGATGTCGAGCCGGTCGTCGGACGCCACCTGCTCACGGCCCTGGGCCGGGCCCGCATCGCCGCGTACCTGGCTCCGCGGCCGGGCGCCGCCGAGCACCAGCAGCGCCTCTACGTCAATGCCGACGAGCGCGCCGATGCTCGCACCATCGTCGCCGCGGCGGTGCGGGCCCTCGGCGGCGCCCCACCGCCGCCACCGAGCCAGGCGCCGGCCGATCCACTGGCCGGCGTGGACACCGACGCCGCGTTCGCGGCGCTCGTCGCCGACTGGCACGTCGACACCGTGGCCGCGGTGCGCGATGCCGAACGCGAGCTGTCTCGGGAGGACGCCGAATGGCGCGCCAACCTCGAGCGGGTGCCCGTCGAGGAGCCGGTCTGGCTCGACGACGACCACTACGTGCCCCCGCCCCCGCCGCCGCTCCCGCGGCTGGCCGCGCCGACCGTGCTGGCCCTGCTGGTCCTGGTGATGTCCGTCGTGGTGCTCGCCGTCGGCGCCAGCTTCGGGCTGCCCAGCGACATCACCATGTTGCTCGGCATCGGCGGCCTGCTGTGCGGCGCCGCGATCCTCGTGATGCGCCTGCGCGAGACCCGCGACAACGACGATGACGACGGTGCCGTGATCTGAACCCGGCCGCCGGCTCAGGGCAGTTCGAGGACGGCCAGCAGCGGCCGGTGGTCGCTGGCGATGGCGACGTCGGGCTGGTCGAGCATCCGCGTCGACGTCACCACGATCCGGGGGTCGACGAAGATCCCGTCGATGATCCGGGCTGTACCGGGCGCCCCGGCTCCGGCGGGAACCTGATTGCCGGCCACGGCGAAGGCGTCCGGGCGCTGCGCGACGAGCGCCTGCCACGGCGCGGAGCCGGGGTGGTCGTTGATGTCACCGGCCACGATTGCCGGCACGCCGGCGGGGACGTGCTCGGCGAGGGCCGCATGTAGCTCCGCGACGTGCCGCAGCCGCGGCTCCGGCTTGACGTCGAGGTGGGTGCCGGCGACGGCGAACGTGGACCCGCGCAGGCGCAGCA
>JAYTRE010000342.1:0-5452 GCA_043746395.1 Pseudonocardiales bacterium | reverse complement strand
TGTTCGGAGTGCTCCACGCCTCGGTGGCCACTGACCTGAAACGGATGCTGGCCTACTCCACCACCGAGAACATGGGCCTGATCACCCTCGCGCTCGGTGCCTCCACCCTGCTCGCCGCGGCCGGCGCGCGGGACGTGGCCGCGATCGCGATGACGGCCGCGCTTGTGCACGTAGTCGCTCACGCCGCGTTCAAGACGCTGGCGTTTCTTGCGGCCGGATCCGTGCTGGCCGGGACCGGGCTGCGCGACCTGGACCAGCTGGGCGGGTTGGCCCGGCGAATGCCCGCCACGACCGTGCTGTTCGGTGTCGCAGCGCTGGGCGCGTGCGGGCTGCCGCTGGGTGCCGGGTTCGTCAGCGAGTGGCTGCTGTTGCAGTCCCTGATTCACGCACCTCACAACCAGAACACCCTGCTGGCCCTGGCGATGCCGCTGGCCATGGGCGTGATCGCGCTGAGTACCGGGCTGGCGGTGGCGGCGATGGTAAAGGCCTTCGGCGTCGGGTTCCTGGCCCGCCCGCGATCCCTCGGTGCGGCCCAGGCGCGCGAAGCATCGCCCAGCATGCTCGTCGGGATGGGCTTGGCCGGGTCGGCCTGCGCGGTACTCGGCGTCGCTCCGGCTCTGCTCGGACCAGCACTGTCCCGCGTGCTGGTGCAGTTGCCGGCCGGGCATGGTGGCGGCACGCCTCGCTTGGGTTGGTTGCTGCGGCTGCCCGGCGTGGCCGGATCGGTCTCGCCGGGGTGGCTCGCCGGTGGTGTGGTGGTGGGGATCGCCGTAGCCATCGGCGTGGGTCGCTGGGGTGCACGGCAGCGGCCCGAACCGGCGGTGAGTGCGCTGTGGGCGTGCGGTGCGCAGCAGCTCACGCCACGGATGCAGTACACCGCGACGTCCTTCGCCGAGCCCCTGCAGCGGGTATTTGACGATGCGCTGCGCCCGGACATCGACGTGCAGGTCAGTCACTACGCCGAATCGCAGTACCTGCTGGAACGGGTTGCCTACCGTGCTCGGGTGAGCGACGCGATCGAGCAGCACCTGTACGAGCCGGTCGTACGCGCCGTGCAGGTCTGGTCCGGGTGGGTCCGCCGGCTCCACAACGGCAGCGTGCACGTCTATCTCGCCTACGGTGCCCTTGGCCTGCTCATCGTCCTGATCGTGGCTGCCTGATGACCGCGTGGGCGAGCGTCGCCACCGGGATGCAGGTGGTTGGGGTCCTGGCCGGGTCCCCGTTCCTGGTGGGTGGGATGCGCCAGGTCCGGGCTCGCCTGGAGGGGCGCGCCGGAGCGGGCGTCGGCCAGCCGTGGCGGGATCTGCGTAAGCAGTTGCGCAAGCAGAGCGTCAACCCGGCGGGCACTACCGCAGTGTTCACGCTCGCGCCCGCTGTCGTAGCCGGAACCACCCTATTGATCGCGGCCGCGATCCCGCTGATCAGCACCGGTTCGCCGCTGGATTCGGGCGTGGATCTGTTCGCGGTGGTCGGTCTGCTGTTTCTCGGGACGGTCGCGTTGACGCTGGCCGGACTAGACACAGGCACCGCGTTCGGCGGGATGGGGGCCAGCCGCGAGATCACGATCGCCGCCTTGGTCGAGCCCACCATCCTGCTGGCGGTGTTCGCGCTGTCGATCCCGGCCCGCTCGGCCAACCTCTCGGCGATCGTGACTCGGGCGGCACACGATCCAGCCCAGGTGATCTCCCCCGCGGGAGTGCTGGCCTTTGTCGCGTTGGCGGTCGTCATCATCGCCGAGACCGGGCGCCTACCGGTCGACAACCCCGCTACCCATCTCGAGCTGACGATGGTGCACGAGGCGATGGTGCTCGAATACGCGGGACCGCGGCTGGCCCTAGTGGAGTGGGCCGCCAGCATGCGCTTGACCGTGCTGCTGGCGTTGTTGGCGAACCTGTTCCTGCCCGTCGGTATCGCCGGCAGCCACCCCGGCGCGCCAGGCGTGCTGCTCGGTGTGGCGGTCATTGCCGTCAAGGTCGCGGTCCTGGCTGGGCTGCTCGCAGGTGCTGAGGTCTTCATGGCCAAGTTGCGGCTGTTCCGAGTACCCGAACTGTTGGCCGGCTCGTTCCTGCTCGCACTGCTCGCGGTCACCGTGTCCTCCTTCTTCGCCGCCACCAGCAGTTGAGACAGCGCAGACCTCGATGAGACCACCCGACTACACCAGCGTGATTGATCTCGCCGCCGGCGGCGTGCTGCTCGCTGCCGTGCTGATCGTGTGGCGCCGTGAGCTGCGGGCGATGGTGCGCCTGCTCGCCTGGCAGGGCCTGGCCTTGGCACTCGTCCCGCTCGCCGAGGGCATCCACCGTGGCGACGGCGTGCTCGTCGGGGTCGGGGTCGTGGTCCTGGCGCTGCGGGCGTTGCTGCTGCCGTGGCTGCTGCATCGCGCCGTCACCAGCGACGGCGCATTGGCTGAGCAGCGGGAAAGCACACCGCTGGTCAACACCACAGCCTCGCTCCTGGTGGCCGCCGGTTTGACCATGCTCGCCTTCGCGGTCAGCCGCCCGCTGGTCGCCCTGGATCCCGGAGCCGCCACCCGCGCCGTCCCGGCCGCGCTGGCGGTTGTGCTCATCGCCGTCTTCGTCATGCTCAGCCGTCGCCGCGCAATCTCGCAAGCAGTCGGCTTCCTGATGCTCGACAACGGCATCGCCGCCGCCGCCTTCCTGATGACCGCAGGGGTGCCGCTGATCGTCGAACTCGGAGCGTCCCTGGATGTGTTGTTCGCGGTGCTTGTGCTCGGGGTGCTCACCGGACGACTGCGCCAGGCCTTCGGCGCCACCGACCTGGACCAGCTGCGCGAGCTGCACGAATGACGCTGCTGCTCCTGCTCCCGATCCTGGCACCGCTCGCCGCAGCGGGACTGACCGCCGCGCTCGGCTGGCGTCGCCTCACGGCCTGGGTAACGGTGCTCGCTGCCCTGGCCATCCTCTGCTGTGGCGTCATCCTCGCCGTTCGGATCGGTGCGCGCCCGCACCTCGCGGCGGGTCGCCTGCTGCGCGCCGACGGACTGAGCGTCACCATGCTGCTCGTCATCGGCACCGTCGGCACGCTGAGCTGCTGGGCCAGCATCGGCTACCTCGATACCGAACTCACCCACGGCCACACCACCGGGCGCCGGGCACGGACCTACGGGGTGCTGATCGCGGTCTTCCTGGCTGCGATGGCCTTGGCGGTATTGGCGAACAACCTGGGCGTGATGTGGGTGGCGATCGAGGCCACCACGATCGTCACCGCGTTTCTCGTCGGTCACCGCGGCACCCGCGCCGCGCTGGAGGCGACCTGGAAGTACGTCATCATCTGCTCGGTCGGTATCGCGTTCGCATTTCTTGGCACAGTGCTGCTGTACTTCGCCAGCCAGCATGCAGGTGCCCCCAGTGGACAGGCGCTCGATTTCGATGTGCTGCTCGCTCATGCCGGCCACCTCGACGCGGCGGTGACCCGGATGGCCGCCGGACTGATGCTGATCGGCTACGGGACCAAGGCCGGGTTGGCGCCGCTGCACACCTGGCTCGCCGACGCGCACAGTCAAGCGCCCGCCCCGGTATCCGCACTGATGAGCGGGGTCCTGCTCTCGGTCGCGTTCTCGGCGCTGCTGCGCGTAAAGACCGTCGTCGATGGCTCGCTCGGACCGGCCTTTATGCGCGACGGGTTGCTGACCGTCGGACTGCTCACCCTACTGGTCGCGGCATCGCTGCTGGTCGCCCAGCGCGACTTCAAGCGGATGCTTGCGTACTCCTCAATGGAGAACATGGGCCTGGTCGCTGTCGCCGCCGCCGCGGGCACCGAAGTTGCGATCGCCGCGCTGCTGCTGCACGTGCTCGCCCACGGTGTCGCCAAGACGGTGCTGTTCATCTGCGCCGGACAAGTACAGTCCGCCCACGATTCGACCGCTGTCGATGACGTCACCGCCTTGTTGGCGCGGTCCCGGCTCCTCGGCATGGCCTTCACCGCCGGCATGCTCGTGCTGCTCGGACTGCCGCCGTTCGCAATGTTCGCCAGCGAACTGTCCATCGCCCGTGGGCTGACCCAGGCGCACTTGAGCTGGGCGCTGGGCGTCGCGCTGTTACTGATCGTGGTCGCATTCGCGGCACTTGCCGCCAACGCCAGCCGGATGCTGCTCGGTCCGCCGACGGACGACTCGCCCCCGATCACGCTGCCCGCGAGCGTCGCCGCTGCATTGCTGGTGGGGGTAACCGCCTGCCTCACGCTCGGGATCACCGCCGCCCCCCTCACGCACCTTTTCCATGCCGCGGCCGGCGTGCTCGGGGCCAGCTGATGGACGTCGACTCCGGCACCTGGAACGGTATGCATCGCTGCGCCCGCACGGTCACGCCGACCGAACTGGCAGGCGACGTCGCGCGGTTGCTCGCCGCGGGCTACCGATTGGCCCTCGCAGCGGCACACGACGACGGACCGACGCTGCGGATCGTGTACTTGTTCCTTGCCGGCGCGCCGGACCGGCGCGTCGAGCTGCATGTCCTGCTCCCCGCGGACGCCCCACACGTTCCATCTCTGGCTGCGCTGTCCTACCCGGCGTCGCGCTTCGAGCGCGAGATGCACGACCTCTACGGCATCGTCGCCGTCGACCACCCGCTGCCCCGCCGACTCGTGCGGCATGCACACTGGCCCGCCGGCTGGTATCCGATGCGCCACGACGCCGGGCCGCCGCCGGAGTTCCCGGTCGGCGACTCCTTCCCCTTCCTGCAGGTCGACGGCCCCGGCGTCTATGAGATCCCGGTCGGCCCAGTCCACGCCGGAATCATCGAGCCCGGTCACTTCCGTTTCTCCGTCGTCGGCGAGACCATCGTCAAACTCAAAGCCCGGCTCTGGTTCACGCACCGCGGTATCGAGAAGCTCTTCGAAGGACGCGATGCACTCGACTCGGTCGCGTTGGCCGAACGCATCAGCGGCGATACCGCTGCCGCTCACGCACTCGCCCATAGCCTCGCCATCGAGGACGCCCTCGGCATTCGGCTTCCTGACAAGGCGCACTGGCTGCGGGCGCTGCTCGTCGAGCTCGAACGCCTTTACAACCACGCTGCCGACCTCGGCGCGCTGGCAAACGATGTCGGCTTCGGGCTGGCCAACGCCCACGCCCAGCGCATCCGCGAACAGTTGCTGCGCCTGAATGCGACTGTCACCGGGCATCGCCTGCTGCGCGACGGCAGCTACCCCGGCGGCGTCACCCTCCGCGCGCTCCCAGAGCCTGGCGAGCTCCGCGCGATCGCTGCGGATCTCGCCGAGATCGCTCACCTCACCCTCGCCAACAGCCTCGTCCGCGACCGCTTCACCGGCACCGCGCCGCTGACCCGCGAGCATGCCCACGCCCTGGGCTGCCTTGGCTACGTCGCCCGTGCGAGTGGCCTGACAATCGACGCCCGACTGGACCATCCCACCATTGACCTTCCGGTGCGAGCTGTTGTCGCCGCCAGCGGCGACGTGCTTGCCCGCTACACCA
>JAYTRE010000341.1:0-13667 GCA_043746395.1 Pseudonocardiales bacterium | reverse complement strand
CGACGCCCAGGCCCGCCTGCATGCGGCGGTGGGACTCCGCAGTGCCGTCACCGAGGCGAACGACCCACTGCGCGGCGTAGTCACGGTGGTAGGCGAGCTCGTTGACGCCCTTGGCCGCGACCGCTGACAGCACCGGGTCGCGCGAGGCCCGCAAACCGTCGAACAGGGCCAGGCGCCACGTGGAGAAAATCAGCAAGCGGCCGACGAGCTCGGCGAAGTCGGCGTCGAGCCGTTCGACGAGCCGGATGTTGCGAAAGTCCTGCTCCTCGCGGAAGAACGCAAACGCATCCTCGGCCCGGTCGCTGCCGTCTGCGCGGCCCGCGCGAGTGAGCAGCAGCCGCGCCTGACCCAGCAGGTCAAGGGCGATGTTGGCGAGGGCGGTCTCCTCCTCCAGTTCCGGTGCGCGGGTGATCCACTGCTGGAGCCGGTGGCTGTAGATCAGCGCGTCGTCGCCGAGCATGAGGCAGTAGGTGGCCAGCGCGTCGCCGTCGATTCCCGGGGGGACGGACGTGTCCACGCCCTCGAGCGGGTCGGTGAATCCCGTGCCGAACGCCCACCGGTGATCCTCACCAGCGTCGCCGGCCAGGGCGTGGTAGGCGCCGAATTCGTCGTCGGCTGCCCGCTCGGGCTCGTTCGTCACGGAGTCGTCCATGGCTACATGTGGGGGACGTCGTCGGGGATGTCGTAGAACGTCGGGTGCCGGTACACCTTGTCGCCTGATGGTGCGAAGAAGGGGTCCTTCTCCTCCGGGCTGCTGGCCGTGATCGACACGGCGGGCACGACCCAGATGCTCACGCCCTCGTTGCGCCGCGTGTACAGGTCGCGGGCATGGTGCAGGGCCATCTGCGGATCAGCGGCATGCAGCGATCCGACGTGGACATGGTTCAGACCCCGCTTGCCGCGCAGGAACACCTCGAACAGCGGCCAGCCGTTCATCCGGCACCTCCAGCTTGCCTTGGCCCCCCAGCCGGGTTTTCCTCGGCGCGTCGCTCTGCTGCGGGGCCAAGGTCGGATCGGCACTTGGCCGCGTGCGCGGTCGCGGCCTCGCGCACCCAGGCCCCGTCGTCGTGCGCCGCCTTGCGGTGCGCCACCCGCTGGGCATTGCACGGTCCGTTGCCCTGCACCACGGCCGTGAACTCGTCCCAGTCCACCGCTGAAAAGTCGTAGTGGCCGCGGTCCGCATTCCACCGCAGCGCGGAGTCGGGCAGGCTAACCCCGAGCTTGTCGGCCTGCGGGACGGACATGTCGACGAAACGCTGCCGCAGCTCGTCATTGGTGTGCCGCTTGATGCCCCACGCCATCGACTGCACCGTGTTCGGAGACGCCTCGTCGGGCGGGCCGAACATCATCAGCGACGGCCACCAGAACCGGTCGACGGCCTGCTGCACCATCTGCCGCTGCGCCTGGGTGCCGCGCATCATCGTCATCAGCAGCTCGTAGCCCTGCCGCTGGTGAAACGATTCCTCCTTGCAGATGCGCACCATCGCCCGGGCATACGGCCCGTAGGACGAGCGGCACAGCGGCACCTGGTTGCAGATCGCCGCGCCGTCGACCAACCACCCGATCACGCCGACGTCGGCGAAGGACAGCGTCGGGTAGTTGAAGATGGAGGAGTACTTCTGCCGGCCACGCACCAGCTGGTCGGTCAGGTCCGCCCGGTCGACGCCCAGGGTCTCCACCGCCGAGTAGAGGTACATCCCGTGCCCGGCCTCGTCCTGCACCTTGGCCAACAGGATCGCTTTGCGCCGCAGCGAGGGCGCGCGAGTGATCCAATTGCCTTCCGGCTGCATCCCGATGATCTCCGAGTGCGCGTGCTGCGCGATCTGGCGGATCATCGTCTTGCGGTACCCGTCGGGCATCCAGTCGCGCGGTTCAATGCGGCGGTCGTGACCGATCGTCGCCTCGAACTGCGCGGTGCGCTCCGGCGGATCCGCCGGACGCTCGGGCCGCGTGCTGGCCGTCATGACGGCCACCGCTTCGCCACCATGGTCAGCACGTCGTAACGTGCGACCGAGGATCCGTCCTGTTTCGTGACGTCGGCATCCCAGCGGACCTCACCGTGCTCGCTGTCCCCCCGTGGGGTAATGGCCTTGCAGGTGAGGGTGACGCTCAGCTGATCTCCGGGATAGACGGGGGTGAGGAAGCGGAGGTTGTCGATCCCGTAGTTGGCCAGCACCGGCCCGGGCTCGGGGTCGACGAACAGCCCGGCGGCAAGCGACACGACCAGGTAACCGTGGGCGACGATGCCGTCGAAGAACGGATTGGCCGCTGCCGCCTGCTCGTCGGTGTGGGCGTAGAACGTGTCGCCGGTGAACGCGGCGAAGTGGGCGATGTCCTCACGGCTGACCGTGCGGGGCCCGGCCACGACCGCGTCTCCGACGCGCAACTGCGCGAGTGACTTGCGAAACGGGTGAGTTACGTCGATCACGCGTGCGCTGCCCGGTACCCAGCGGTTTGTGATCTTCGCGAGGACGCGGGGGCTCGCCTGGATGGCAGTGCGCTGCAGGTGGTGCCGGACAGCTCGCAAACCACCGAGTTCCTCGCCCCCGCCGGCCCGTCCGGGCCCACCGTGGACGAGCATCGGCAACGGTGAGCCGTGCCCCGTGGACTCGGCGGCGGCGTCGCGGTCGAGCACGAGCAGGCGCCCGTGCCAGGGCGCGACGCCGAGCACGACCTCGCGGGCGAAATCCGGGTCGTTGGTGACGATCGAGCCGACCAGGCTGCCGAGTCCGCGTGCGGCCAGTGCGACGGCGTGGCGCGTATCGCGGTAGCCGATCACGCTGCTCACCGGACCGAACGCCTCGACCTCATGGGGTTCGGCTCGTTCAGCGTCGTCGACCCGGATGAGGATCGGGGACAGGAACGCCCCGCGATCGGGGTCGGCCCCGACGAGCTCGACGTGTTCGGGATCGCCGAAGGCCGCAGTGCCGGCTGCGAGGAGCGCCTTGACCGAGCGACGGACCTCGTCCCGCTGGTCGAGGCTGGCCAGCGCACCCATCCGCACCGACTGCTCGGCCGGGTTGCCGACGACGATCGTGGCCAGCCGGGCACTCGCCGCATCGCACACGGCAGCCAGCAGAGGCTCGGGCACGAGCGCGCGGCGGATCGCGGTGCATTTCTGACCGGCCTTGACCGTCATCTCCGCGACGAGAGCCTTGATGTACAGGTCGAACTCCGGGGTTCCCGGCGTGGCGTCCGGGCCGAGGATCGAGCAGTTCAGCGAGTCGGCCTCTGCGTTGAAACGCACCGCCCGGGCGGCGACGGTCGGGTTGGTGCGCAGCCGCTGCGCGGTGGCCGCCGAACCCGTGAACGCGACCAGGTCCTGGTCGGTGAGGTAGTCGAACAGGTCGCCCACCCCGCCGCAGATCAGCTGCAGCGACCCTTCGGGCAACAGCCCGGATTCGATCACGAGCTCGACGGCTCGCGCAGTCAGGTAGGCCGTCGCGCTGGCTGGTTTCACCACGCTGGGCACTCCCGCCAGGAAGGCCGGGGCGAACTTCTCCAACGGGCCCCACACCGGGAAGTTGAAGGCGTTGATCTGCACCGCCACGCCGTGACGCGGGGTGAGGATGTGCTGGCCGAGGAACTGGCCACCCTTGCCAAGTTGTTCACACTCGCCGTCGAGCACGATCGTGTCGTTCGGCAACTCCCGCCGACCCCGGCTCGCGTAGCTCAGCAACACCCCGATCCCGCCGTCGATATCGAAGGCGGAGTCGAAGCGGGTCGCTCCGGTGCGGGCCGACAGCGCCGACAGTTCCTCGCGGTGCTCGCGCAGCAGAACCCCGACCGATTTCAGCAGCGCGGCCCGCTGGTGAAAGCTCAGTTCCCGCAGCGCCGGGCCGCCAACGGCACGGCCGTGCTCCAGCACCGCGCGCATGTCGATACCGGTCGAGGAGATCGTGGTGACCTGGTCGCCGGTGACCGCGTCGAACACGGGCACACCCTCGGCAGCGGGCTCAACCCAGGATGCGCACACGTAGCTGCGTAGCCCCATTGCCGACTCCATCCGTTTCCCGATCGAAGGTTCATTATGAACGCCTAGCCTGAAGCGACGCGGGCGAACGGCCGCGCCTGACCAGGACAGGAGTGCCGTGCCCCAGCCGAGCGAGGAAACTCTCCACCCGGTGGTGGCCATGATGGCCGCCGACAGGGCCTCGCGCGCCCTTGGTATCGAGCTGATCGAGTTCGGCGACGGGTGGGCGCATGCCCGAATGGTGGTACGCGACGACATGGTCAACGGGCACGACATCAGCCACGGCGGCATGATCTTCAGCCTGGCTGACACTGCGTTCGCGTGCGCCTGCAACAGCTGGGGCCCGGCAACAGTGGCCGCGGACTGCGACATCGTGTTCACAGCGGCGGCCCGGGCCGGCGACACGCTGGACGCACACGCCCAGCTGCGCACCCGATATGGCCGACACGCAATCTATGACGTCACGGTGCGGCGCGACGCCGACGTGATCGCCGAGTTCCGCGGCCGCAGTCACCAGCTCCGGCAACCCTCCGGATGACCGGACCCACCCTGCGCAAGCGAGGCTGTCCGCGTCGACAGCGCCATAGAGCGTCAGGCTCTGACCCGGCGGCGGCGGCTCGACCGCCTCATGGCCGACCTCGGGTCGGTCGCCGTCAGCGCGGCGGGCGCTCGTCGATCACCCGGCGCATCTTGCCGACCGAGCGTTCGACCTCGCCGGGGGCGAGCACCTCGACGGCGACGGTCACCCCGATCGAGTTCTTGATCAGCGAGCCCAGTTCGCGTGACGCTCGGAACCAGGCATCCGGATCAGCCTCGGGACGCCGTTCGACCCGGACGGTGAGCTCGTCGAGGCGTCCGCTGCGGGTCAGCAGGCACTGGAAGTGCGGTGACAGGCCAGTGGTGCGCAGGATCAGTTCCTCTAGCTGCGTCGGGAAGAGGTTGACGCCACGCAAGATGATCATGTCATCGGTGCGACCGGTGATCTTCTCGATCCGCCGCATGGTCCGCGCAGTGCCCGGCAGCAGCCGGGTGAGATCACGGGTTCGGTAGCGGACGATCGGCATGGCTTGCTTGGTCAGCGAGGTGAACACCAGCTCGCCTTCCTCGCCGTCAGCGAGCGCAGCACCGGTGTCCGGGTCGATGATCTCGGGATAGAAGTGATCCTCCCAGACGTGCAGACCGTCCTTCGTCTCGATGCACTCGTTGGCCACGCCCGGACCGATCACCTCCGACAGCCCATAGATGTCCACCGCATGCATATCCATCCGGTTCTCCACCTCGCCGCGCACGTCGTTGGTCCACGGTTCCGCGCCGAGGATGCCAACCGAGAGCGAGGTGGACCGCGGGTCAATGCCCTGACGCTGCATCTCGTCGATGATCGCGAGCAGGTAGGACGGGGTGACCATGATGATGTCGGGTTCGAAGTCCTTGATCAGCATGACCTGCCGTTCGGTCATCCCGCCCGAGACCGGGATGACCGTGCAACCCAATGCCTCGGCGCCGTAATGGGCGCCGAGACCACCGGTGAACAGCCCGTAGCCGTAGGCGACGTGGACCTTGTCGCCCGGGCGACCGCCCGAGGCCCGGATGGAGCGGGCCATGACCGTCGCCCAGGTGCGGATGTCGCGGGCGGTGTAGCCGACGACGGTGGGGCGCCCAGTCGTTCCCGACGACGCGTGGAGTCGACTCACCTGGGCCTGGGGCACGGCGAACATCCCGAACGGGTAGTTTTCGCGAAGATCCTGCTTGTCGGTGAACGGGAACTTCGCAAGGTCGGCCAGCTCGCTCACGTCGTCCGGGTGGACGCCGGCCGCGTCGAAGGCCGCGCGATAGTGCGGCACGTTCGCGTACGCGTGGCGCAGTGACCATTGCAACCGGGTGAGCTGAAGCTCGCGGAGTTCGTCGACAGACGCTCGCTCGATCGGCTCGAGATCGCCTGGTTCCGGCGTGCGATCGCGCACGGTGCCTCCTAATTGGCGATCCGGCGATCCGGCGATCCCCGCGTCCACATTGTCTCAGCGACTCGGCAGCGCTGCCCAGCTGCTGGTTCAGCTAACGGAACCGAACGGCACGTTCACCACCGTGACCTGGGTGCGGCGCCACTGTCGCGCCACCAGGCCAAAGGCAGTGAAGTTGGTAAACCCCGCCTGTAGCGCATCGATCCTGGTGCCGGCGACAGCGATCGTGGTGGTTCCGGCCGACAGCTGCGGCAGCGGGGTCCACTGTGCGGCTCCCGGGGTGACAACCGAGGCGCGCGGCGGACCACTGCCTTGATCGCCTCAGCACGACGAAGCCGGTCACCGAGTTGATGCCGGTGCTCGCGAGCCGGCCCGGGGGGGTGAGCGCCGGCGAGCGGATCCAGCCAGACGGGGACGCGGTCGGGTTCCACACGGCGAGGTAGCTGGTCGACGATCCTCAGCGTCCAGTGGGAACCTAGCGCCGGTCCCGCGGCGCGAACGTTCAGCGCCAGGACGAAGGAAGCACGCTATCGACGGCAAGGGCTAGAAACAGCAGGCTCAAATAGGTGATCGACATGTGGAACAGCCGCATGGCGTGTTCAGCGATGCCGGCACGCACGCGGGCCCGCAACGCATAGGCCTGCCAGATGAACATCGCGCCCAGTAGGACCGCAGCGACCGCATACGTCGGGCCGGTGTGGGCGAGGGGCCACACCACGAGCGAGGCAGCGACCATCGCCCAGGAGTAGCCGATGATCCGGCTGGTCACCACCTCAGCCGTCGCGACCACGGGCAGCATCGGTATATCGGCCGCCGCATAGTCATCGCGATACTGCATGGCCAGAGCCCAGAAATGCGGTGGAGTCCAGAGGAACACCACCGCAAACAGGGCGACTGGCGCCCACGCCAAAGAGCCGGTCACCGCCGACCAGCCGATAAGGACCGGCATGCATCCTGCCGCGCCGCCCCAGACAATGTTCGACGACGTCCGGCGCTTCAAGATGGCCGTGTAGACGAGCACGTAGAACGCAATTGCCGCCGCGGCCAGTTCAGCAGCCAGCAGGTCAGTCGTAAGCCAGAGGAAAGCAACCGACAAGGCGCCGAGAATAAGGCCGAACACGAGGGCACTGCGGGGAGCGATAAGCGAACGATTGAGCGGCCGAGACGCCGTGCGATGCATTATCGAATCGACGTCGCGGTCGATGAAACAGTTGAGTGCATTGGCGCTGCCCGCGGCCAGGCTGCCACCGACGAGGGTGGCGATCGCGATGCCCGCCGGAGGCAGCCCCCGCGCAGCGACCATCATCGCGGGAACCGTCGTCACCAGCAGGAGCTCGATGATTCGCGGCTTCGTGAGACCGACGTACTCGTGGACCAGCGCCACTGCCCGGGTCGGCCGACGGCGCAGGTCCCCAGCAGTGCTCACAGCACTCACGATTGTCCGCCTACTCGCCTGGGATGCAACGGCTAGCGACCGTCGAGCCGGCACGCTAGCACAGCCGAGGGTTGTCACCTAGGCCGTTCCGTGGCGAGTTGCGTGTTCTACCATCGCAGGCGCCCGCCGCGGTGTGGGCACCGCGCACGGAAGGGGCGGCGTGAACCTCGGTCATAGCAGGCGGGTCGTTCGGCATGGCCGGCGTCTGCTGGTCGTGGCTCTGGTTCCCGTGCTCACCGGTTGCGCCGCTGCCGGCGTGCGGCAGCAGGCCATCGAAGCCCAGCAGCTCAACCAGGTCGGGCTCACCAGCTACGGCCCCGGTTCTAGGCAGAACGCACCGGCGTTGAGCGGCGTGACGCTCAACGGCCCACAGTTCTCGCTGAGCAGCGCGCTCGGCAAGGTCGTCGTGATCAATGTGTGGGCTTCCTGGTGCGATCCGTGCCGCGCCGAGTCACCGGCTCTGGCGCGCGCCGCACAGCATTTTGCCGGCCAGCCGGTGCAATTCGTGGGGATCGACGAGCGGGACGGCAACACCCAGGCCCGCGCGTTCGTCGCCGCCACGGGTATTGCGTATCCGAATCTCGTGGACGGCGACGGCACCCTCTTGGGCCGGCTGCGGGTACTACCTCAGGCCGCCGTCCCCAGCACCTTGGTGCTGGATCGACAGGGCCGCGTCGCCGACCGGGTGATCGGAGCGGTCACGCAGACCGAGATCCAGAGCCTGGTCGCCGCGCTGCTCAAGCAGTCCTGACCGGCATCGATTCGTCTTCCGGTGCGGGGTCCGGCGCCGCCTGACTGGCACGCTCCGCGCTGAACAGTCGTTGCCAGGTGTAGAGGACGAGAAGCGCGAAGATCCACCACTGGATCGCGTAGAACGCGTTCAACACGTAGAGCTTCTTCGCGCCCGGGGGCGAAGGCGGGGGCTGGCTGGGGACGGGTTGCAGCGACAGGGGATCGGGCGGGAGTTGGGCGGTCCGCACGACGTACGCCGCAAGTGCCGGATAGGGAAGCTGGCGAAGCAGCGCCGGGTCGATCGCCGCTGCCTCACCGGGCGCGAGCGGGCCGGCACTCGCCGGTGCCGGCTCGAGCGCACGGATGCGACCGATCACCTGAACCGGTGCGGTGGGCGGGGTTGCCAGCACGCTGTCGGCGTGGCTCAGCCAGCCACGTAGCACCTCCACGGCGCCGCCACCGGACATCCGCAAGGGCGTGACGACCCACAACACGGCCGCACCGCCCAGCGTGCGGCCGGCGATGAGACGTTGCTGGCTGGCGTCGAAGGTGCCAGACAGCGTGACCTGGCGATTGATCACCACGGGCGTAAGCGGATGCTGGGCGGAGTCCAGGGCGGCGATCGGGACCGGCGCGGGCTCCTGGGTGTAGCCGTCGGCGGGGCGGTAGCTGCGGGCGTACTGCCACCGTCCGAGCAGGCCGCACGCGGCGACGAGTAGCACCGCCCCCACCGTCAAGGTCACCCACCGCCGCGACCGCAGCAGCCGAATCGTGCTCACCCGGTCACGCTAGCGCCGACGCGCCGACGCGCCGAGCGACCTGCGGCGTCACGGCAGCAGATAAATTGGGTTTAGGCTGGACATACTGGGTTAAATCATCGCGGTTATGGGACATTGCCAGCGACCTCTCAGCTAAACAGGCTTGACGTCGTTGACGGGACCCGCCTGCATGACGACTATTAGCGCTGCCCGCCCTCCGAGGCGGTACCTACAAGGACGGCGCGTGACCAAAAGAGTGATTCGGATCCCCTCGTTGACACTCTTGACCCTTGTCCAGCAGATCGGGTGGGCGGCAACATGACGGCGGCAGTTCAACAGAGCAAACCCCTGCGCACCGGACTGGTGATCGCGCCTCTCGCGATCCTCGCGGTCCTCGCGGCCTGGATGTTCATCTGGTTGACCCACTACCCACCCACCGTGCAGGCGGCCCCTGCCGGTCCCGGCGCGGTGAACGTGACCATGCAGACGGTGGGCGCGATCGGCACGGATCCTCATCCGGCGTGGGTGTCCTACCTCATCCAGCGCCCGGACGGCAGTTGGGTCCACTCCACGGTGCTCAAGGTCCCCGCGCACAGCACCGTGCACATGACGATCTACCAATACGACTCGGGCTCTGACCTGCGCAACCCGGTGATGAACCAGGTCCAGGGAGCCACCGATGCCACGGTCAACGGCAAGCCGTACGCGACATGGACCGACGTGATCGGGCACACCTTCACCATTCCCCAGCTGGGGGTGAGCGTGCCCCTGCCCGGGATTCCGGACAGCGCGAAGAACCCCTGCTCGACACCCGCCCCGTGCAGCCCGAGCTTCGACCACGAGAAGGTCCAGTTCAGCTTCCAGACCGGAGCCGCCGGCAACTACACCTGGCAGTGCTTCGTGCCCTGCGGGGTGGGCTACATCGCCGGCTTCGGCGGACCGATGGCAACCATCGGCTACATGAACGGCATGCTGCAGGTGACCGCATGATGAGCACGGCACCCGCGGGAGCTACCGCCAGCCATTCCTCGAGCAGCAGCCCCGATCGGCCACACCTGGTGCGGCTCATCTCGATCTGGGTTGTCCTGTCGGCGATCCTGACCCCGGTCGTCTACTTCGTCTGGGGCCCGCACATGCCGCCGGGCACCATGACCGACATATCCCGGTCCCAGCAATTCGACAACCGGGTGCTCGGGACGGTCGCGACACCCGTGGTGCTGTTTATCTGGACCTACTTCGGTTACGTGCTCAAGTACTTCCGCGGCGGCAGTTCCACCGAGGACGGCCCGCCGATCAAGGGTCACCTCGCCTTCCAGACCGGGTGGCTAGTAACGACCACCGTGGTCGTGCTGTCGCTGTTCGTGTTCGGCACCTACGAGCTCGTCTCACCCAACGGGGCGGGAACCGGCTCCGGCCCCAACCCGATCTGGGTGCCGGCCGGCTACTCGGCAACAGCGAAGGACAACAAGATCCTGCAGGTACAGGTGATCGGGCAGCAGTGGCGCTGGACGTTTCGCTATCCCGGCTACAGCGGCGTAGAGACCACCCAGCTCGAGATCCCGGCCAACACCGAGATCCAGTTCAACGTGACCTCCCTGGACGTCATCCACTCGTTCTGGGCCCAGCAGCTCGGTGTCAAGGCAGACGCCAATCCCGGCGAGAACAACGTCGCCTTCGTGAACTCCAACCACACCGGCAATTTCGACATCAAGTGTTCCGAACTGTGCGGGACCCTGCACGGGGCGATGATCAGCACCGGGACCGTGGTCAGCCCGACCGACTTCTCGAGCTGGATAGCCAACCAGGTCCAGGTGCACGCCGCTGACATCCCGCTACTGCCGCCCTACGCACTGAGCTACCTGCCCACCCCGGACGGTGGCTACTACGACCCGGGCCAGGACCCGGTGCCCGACACCTCGGTGCCGAGCCCCTCGACCAGCGCGAGCCCCGTCCCGTCAACGTCGGTCGGCGGCACTCCAGCCGCTCCGGCCCCCTCGAGCTGAGGACACCGATGACCATAGAAACAGTCGACGTCGCCCAGCCCCTCGACAGTACGCAACCAGGCGGCCCGGACGTCGAAACCTTCGTCACCCGGTCCTACTGGCGCCAGCCCAATATCGTCACCGGGCTGATCGGCGCCGTGATCGGCTATGCCATCGGCCACTGGCTGGGTAACGCGATCGCCGGCAGCTACCAGCAGGTGGTCGGCAACGGCGAGAACAATCACGCACTGACGCTGGGCTACATCTTCGGCACGATCGGCTGGCTCGCGGGGCTGGGAGTCTTTTACTACCCGCTGCGCAAGCTGCTCGGCTACCAGCCCCAGGCCGTGGAAGAGGCCGACCGGAAGGTCAGCCGCTACTTCCGCTACTCCCTCGATCACAAGGTCGTCGGCGTGCAGTACCTGATGGCGATGTTCGTCTACTTCTTCGTCGCCGGGCTGTTCGCGCTGGTGATCCGCAGTGAACTGCTCTCGCCCACCCGCCACCTGCTCGCGCCCGACACCTACCTGGAAGTCGTCGGCGAGCACGGCACGATGATGATGATGATGATGACGTCGGTGATCCTCGGACCGTTCGGCAACTACCTCATCCCGCAGATGATCGGCTCGCGCCGGATGGCGTTCCCACGGCTCGAGGCCCTGTCCTTCTGGCTCACGCCGGCCGCGTTCACTGTCCTGATCTCCTCGTTCATCGTGGGCGGTTTCCCCACCGGCTGGACCGGCTATGCACCCCTATCGGTCCAGGCCAAGGAGGGCATGGACTCCTACCTCGTCGCGTTCGGCCTGATGGCCACGTCGATGATCTTGCTCGGCATGAACCTCGTGGTAACCGTGGTGAACTACCGCGCGCCGGGAATGACCTGGACCAGGGTGCCGCTGTTCGTGTGGGCCATGGTGGTCACGTCACTGCTGATGGTGTTGGCTGCGCCAATCCTGGTCGTGGCGACCTACATGGCGTTGATGGATCGCACCGTGCAGACCGCGCTGTTCGACGTGAATCACGGTGGCAGCTCATTCCTGTGGCAGAACCTGTTCTGGTTCTTCGGTCACCCGGAGGTCTACATCCTGGCCCTGCCCGGCTTCGGCATCATGCTGGAGTTGCTGCCGGTCTTCGCCCGAAAGCCGGCCTTCGGCTACCGCACCACGGTGGCCGGGTTCTTCGGGGTGGGAACGCTGAGCTTCTTCGTCTGGCAGCACCACCTGTTCGACAGCGGTATCAACCCCGACATGCGCCCGGTCGTCATGTTCACCACCGAGCTGATCTCGATCCCGACCGGGATCGTCTATCTCGCTGCAGTCGGCACCCTGTGGCGGGGGCGATTGCGGCTCACCGTCCCGGCGCTGTTCTGCTTGGGGGGGCTGTTCAACTTCCTCATCGGCGGCATCTCCGGGGTGTTCCTCTCCGACGTGCCCGCTGATGGGGTGGCCCACGGGTCGTTCTTCGTGATGTCGCACTTCCATTACACGATCATGGGCGGCTACATGTTCGCGTTCTTCGGAGGTGTCTACTACTGGCTACCGAAGATGATCGGTAGGCGGCTGAACGACCGGCTCGGCAAGTTCCACTTCTGGGCCATGTTCATCGCCTTCAACTCGACGTTCCTGCCGCTGTTTGCCATCGGCGAACTGGGCATGCCTCGGCGGGTATTCGAGTACGCCAAGCGGCTGCAGTCGCTCAACGACTGGGTGTCGATCTCGGCCTACGTGCTGGGCCTGTCCCTGCTCATCTTCGTGTACAACCTGCTGAAGTCGACGATCATCGACACTCGGGTACCGCTCGAGCAGAATCCCTGGGAATCCCGCGGACTCGAGTGGATGGTTCCCTACCCCGCACCCGTCGACAACTTCCCGTCAACCCCGATCGTCGTCTCCGGGCCCTACGAGTACGGCACCGGCGCAGGGCCGATGGCGGTATTCCCCGGCGGCGAGGCCGAACCGATGAAGGAATCAGTGGTACTGTGACCAGCCCTGTGCACGTGGCCGCCATCACGCCGGCCGACGAACACGCTCACCGCGCCGCCGCGATCCGCGGATCGCAGTACACCGGGGCACGCCTATTCGTGGCGCTGTCGACGATGGCGTTCGGGGGCGGGGTGTTCTCCTACTTCTACCTCCGCTCGCTCAACGGGAACGGGCTGTGGCGGGCACCGGGGCAGAAGCCGTCGCCGTTCATCGCGATCTCGGTGCTGGTACTGACGGTCGGTGCCTGCAGCCTGTACTACTGGAGCTCGCGCCGCCTGGGCAGGACCGGCAACACCTCGACCGACTGGCGGGTCTCCTCCGCGGCTGCCGTCCTGATGTTGGTGCTCGCGGCGGCACTTCAGTTCTGGGGGCTGTCGCGGCTCCCGTTCTTCCCGGGCTCCTCCGGCTACGCATCGGTATACGTCGCGGTCATGCCGCTGTTCGCCGCCTGGCTGCTCGTCGGCGCCGTCTGGATCGAGATGCTGCTCGCCCGCTCGCTACGGGTCGTCTGGATCACCGCCCCGGTCGGCGAGAACGTCAACTCCGCCGAAGCGGCCACCTTCTCCGGCTCGCTTGCGGGCTCGCGGCTGTTCGCGGTGTTCCTCGGGCTGCTCGCGATCGTGCTGTACATCCTGTTCTCTGTCCTGCACTAACTATTAACTAGCCCACGCGATGACTTCGGAGAACCCCATGCTGGTACTCGCCGCTGCGAATCCCACCGGAAACGTCATGACGTACGTCTTCCCCGTCGTGCTGTTCATCGCCGTGGCAGCATGGTCGTTCTTCCAGTATTCGCGGCGGTGATTTCAGCCCACAAGTACTCCGGGCTGAACAGCCTCGAGGTTCA
>JAYTRE010000340.1:0-10016 GCA_043746395.1 Pseudonocardiales bacterium | reverse complement strand
TACCACGCCACCAAGCACGCGGTCGAGGCGCTGTCGGACGCGCTGCGCTACGAGGTGGCCCCGTTCGGCATCCGGGTGAGCCTGCTCGAGCCGGGCCCGATCCGCACCGAGTTCCTGGCCACGATCGGCGCCACGCTGGCCGACTCGACGCCTGACGATTCGCCGTACGCGCGCAGCGCGCGCGCCTTCGACAAGGCGGCGCACCGCATCTACCGGACCCCGCTGCTGTGGGCGAGCGCCGACGCGGTGGCGCGCGTGATCGAACGCGCGGTCACGTCGCCGCGGCCGCAGTCGCGCTATGTGGTCTCCCGCCGGGTGCGCCTGGCGCTGGCCACCCGGGTGCTGCTGCCGGGCAAGGCGTGGGACGCCGTGCTGCGGACCCAGGTGCGCTGAGCGGCCGACGGGCGCCCGTCCCCCGCCCGGCCGCGAACGTCGCCCGCACCTGGTAGGAGTGCTCACGTGAGGACCCGGCCAGGCACCGCCCGCGGCGAGCGGGAACCGGCCGCGAGCGACCCGGTCGCGCGGCTGATGGTCGACGTCGCGCTCCCGCACCTGGACCACCCCTTCGACTACCTCGTGCCGAGCACGCTCGACGCCCAGGTTGCGGCTGGTTCGCGGGTCCGGGTGCGCTTCGCCGGCCGGCTGGTGGACGCCTACGTCCTCGATCGTCGGGCCGGCAGCGAGCACGACGGAAAGCTGGCCTACCTCGAACGCGCCGTCGGCGACGAGCCGGTGCTCACCGCGGAGACGGCGCAGCTGTTCCGGGCGGTTGCCGACCGGTGGGCGGGCAGTTTCGTGGACGTGGTGCGGCTCGGAGTGCCGGCTCGGCACGCCGCCGCCGAGGCAGCGGCGTGCGACGCGGCGCCGCTGTCCGGCGAGCTCGTCACGCCGGACGGACCTGACGCGGGCGGGTTCGCCCGCTACCGGGCAGGGGAGGCGTTCCTGAGCGCCGTGGCCGCGGGCCGGGCGGCCCGGGCCGTCTGGGGGGCACTGCCCGGTGAGGACTGGCCGCGGCGCTGTGCCGAGGCCGTGCGGGTCGCGCTGGCCGCCGGGCGCGGATCCGTCGTCGTGGTCCCGGACGCTCGTGACCTGGCCCGCCTCGACGCTGCCTGCACCGACGTGCTGGGCGGCGGGCGGCACGTCGCGCTGTCGGCCGATCTCGGGCCGGCCGAACGCTACCGGCGCTGGGTGGCGGTGCGCCGCGGCGCGGTGCGCGCCGTGATCGGCACCCGGGCGGCCGCGTACGCGCCGGTCGCCGACCTCGGCCTGCTCGTCGTCTGGGACGACGGTGACGACCTGCACGCCGAGCCGCGGGCGCCCTATGCCCACGCTCGCGACGTGCTCACGCTGCGCTCCTCGCTGTCGGGCGCGGCGTTGCTCATCGGCGGCTACGCCCGCACCGCGGAGGCGCAGCTGCTCGTCTCGACCGGGTGGGCGCACGAGGTGGTGCCCGACCGGGCGGTCCTACGGGCGGTGGCGCCTCGGGTGGCCGCCGTCGGTGACGACGTGGAGCAGGCGCGCGACCCTGGTGCGGCTGCCGCGCGGCTGCCGAGCCTGGCCTGGCGGACGACCCGGGAGGCCCTGGCGGCCGGTGCGCCGGTACTCGTCCAGGTGCCCCGCCGCGGCTACGTCCCCTCGCTGGCCTGCGTCCGGGACCGCCGCCCGGCCCGGTGCCCGGCATGTTCCGGGCCGCTGGCGACCACGTCCGGGCACGCGATCGCCACCTGCCGGTGGTGCGGGCGTCCGACCGGCGACTGGGCCTGCCCGGCCTGTGGGGGACGGCGGCTGCGTGCCGTCGTGGTGGGTTCGGCGCGCACCGCCGAGGAGCTGGGGCGGGCGTTTCCCGGGGTCCCGGTGCGCACGTCCGGAGCCGGCCGGGTGCTGGCGGGCGTCGATGGCCACCCGGCGCTCGTGGTGGCCACCCCGGGCGCCGAGCCGCTCGCCGAGGGCGGCTACGGCGCGGCGCTGCTGCTCGACGGGTGGGCGCTGCTGTCTCGCGCCGACCTGCGGGCGGGGGAGGAGACGCTGCGCCGGTGGTTCAACGCCGCGGCGCTGGTGCGTCCGGGCGGCAAGGTCGTGGTGGGTGCGGACGCCGCTGTGCCTGCCGTGCAAGCCCTGGTGCGGTGGGATCCGGCCGGCTTCGCGGCTCGGGAGCTGGCCGAGCGCACCGAGCTGAACTTCACGCCCGCGGTGCGGATGGCCGCGCTGAGCGGAGTGCCTGCCGCGGTGGCCGAACTGCTGGCCGCGGCCACGTTCCCGGCCGGCGCCGAGGTGATCGGGCCGGTGCCGGCGGGCGCTGACACCGAGCGGATGCTAGTCCGGGTGCCTCGTGCCCAGGGCGCGGAGCTGGCCGCCGCGCTCAAGGTGGCGGCCGCGGCGCGCTCGGCGCGCAAGGCGCCCGACCCGGTGCAGATCGTCCTCGATCCCCTAGAGCTCTAGTGGCGGCCGGACCTCGACAGGTGGTCTCGCTCCTGCGCCTGCGCGTAGGTGGCTTCGCCGCCGTGGACCGCAGGTACCGCCGATGCGCCGCCGTCGGGGGCCAACGCCTGGCCGGGCGTCTCGTGGTGGGCGCCGGGTGAACCGTGGGCGTCGGCGTGGACGAACCGCTCCCCGCGCAGCAGCGAGGCTCCCGCGGCGATGAGCAGCATGACGATCGACGCGCTGAAGGCGATGAGCAACCCGTGCCGGAAGGGGTCGGCCAGCAGCTGCGGGAAAAAGGTCTGCCCCGACACCACAGCGTGGAGGTGGGTGCCGGGGGCGGCCTGCCCGGGGGCGTAGGCCTGGGTCAGCCCGGTCAGCGGGTTGTCGCCCAGGAAGGCCGCGAACAGCAGCCCGACCGGCGAGGTGTCCGCGATCTGGTGCGACGCCCCGGACGAGATGCCGAGAGAGGTGAGGCCGTGATACATCGCGCTCGGCAGGGTGCTCGCGAGCCCGATGGACATCAGGGTGAAGAAGCCGCCCATCGACAGCACCATGCCGGCGTTCATCCCGGTGGCGCGGATGCCCGAGGCCGCGCCGCGCGCGCTTGCCGGTACAGCGTTCATGATCGCCGCCGAATTCGGTGCCGCCATCAGACCCATGCCGATGCCGTTCAACGCCAGCAGGGCCGCGAACTCGACGTAGTTGAAGTCGGCGGGGAGCATGATCAACCCGACGAAGGTGAGCGCGGTCAGCAGCAGTCCGCCGGTGGCGAACGCCCGCGCGCCGAAGCGGTCGGAGATCGCACCTGACGCCGGCCCCGCGATGAGGAAGCCGACCGTCAGCGGCAGCAGGTAGATGCCCGCCCACAGCGGCGTGTTGGCGTAGCTGTAGCCGTGCAGCGGCAGCCAGATGCCCTGCAACCAGATGATGAGCATGAACTGCAGGCCCCCGCGTGACATCGCCGCCAGCAGGTTCACGGCCTGGCCCGCGGCGAAGGCGCGGACCTTGAACAGCCGCAAGTCGATCATCGGGTCACTGACCCGGTTCTCGATGACGGCGAACCCGACGAGCAAGACGATGCCCAGCAAAACGCCGCCGACCACCCGGGGTGACGTCCAGCCCATCGTGTGCCCGCCGTAGGGCTGCAGCCCGTAGGTGATGGCGACGAGCATTGAGATCAGGCCGATGCCGAACGTGAGGTTGCCCCACCAGTCGATGACAACGCGGGCGCTCATCGACCGCGGCTTGTCGGCGAGGGTGCGATAGCCCATCCAAGTACCCCAGATGCCGATCGGCACGCTGACCCAGAACACCGCGCGCCAGTGCCACTCGGCGAGCACGCCGCCGATGACCAGGCCGAGGAACGAGCCCGCCAGCGCCGACACCTGGTTCACGCCGAGGGCGAACCCGCGCCGATCGGGCGGGAAGGCGTCGGTGATGATCGCGGTGGAGTTGGCGATGAGCATCGCGCCACCGACGCCCTGAACTACCCGCAACACGATGATCTCGATGGCGCCGGCTGCCCCGCTGCTCGGGACGAGCGCGCAGCCGATCGACGCGAGCGTGAAGATCAGGAAACCGAGGTTGAACAGCTTGGCGCGGCCGTACTGGTCGCCAAGGCGGCCGAAGGTCACCACCAGCACCGCCGTGACGAGCAGGAAGCCCATCAGCATCCAGAGCAGGTAGGAGATGTTCTGCGGTGCGAGGGGATCCAGACCCAGGCCGCGGAAGATCGCGGGCAGTGAGATGAGCAGGATCGAGGAGTTCAAGGTGGCGGCCAAGACGCCGACCGTCGTGACCGACAGGGCCACCCGGCGGGCGTGGGCTTCGGTGAGCGAGACGATGATTGAGTCCTTTCGTTCGTTAGCCATCCTAACTAACCGGCGACGGCCTGGCCAGCCGGCCCCCGGTAAACTGGCCCGGTGACCGTGCAGCCCATCCGTCTGTTCGGCGACCCGGTGCTGCGCGCGACGGCCGTCGCGGTCACCGACTTCGACAAGCAACTGCGCACCCTGGTCGCCGACCTCGCCGAGACGATGCTGGACGCCCCGGGCGTGGGGCTGGCCGCGCCGCAACTCGGCGTCGCGCTGCGCGTGTTCGTCTATCACGTCGACGATGCGCAGTCAGGCCATCTGATCAATCCGGTGCTGCATTTCCCCAGCGACGAGGAGCAGGACGGTCCGGAGGGATGTCTGTCGTTGCCCGGGCTGCACTTCGACTGCCGTCGGCGTGAACACGTGGTCGCGCACGGGCTGGACATGTATGGCGAGCCGGTGACCGTCGAGGGCACCGCGCTGCTCGCGCGGTGCATCCAGCACGAGACCGACCACCTCGACGGCGTGCTGTTCATCGAGCGCCTCGACCCCGAGACCAGGAAGGCCGCGCTCAAGGCCATCCGGGAATCGGACTGGGCGGGGTTCACCCCGCCTGTCGTCAAGCTCAGCCCGGCCGGCCTGCACGGCACGCCGCGGTGAGGCTCGTCTTCGCCGGGACGCCCGCCGCGGCCGTCCCGTCCCTGGTCGCGCTGCTCGCATCGGCACGCCACGACGTCGTCGCGGTGCTCACCCGACCGGCCGCACGAGCCGGGCGCGGGCGGGTCGCGGCTGCCTCGCCGGTCGCCGCGCTGGCCACCGAGGCGGGAGTGCCGGTGCTCACCCCGACCCGTCCCGGGGAGCCGGACTTCCTCGCCGAGCTGGCCGCGTTGCGCCCCGACTGCTGCCCGGTCGTGGCCTACGGTGCGTTGCTGCCGGCGTGCACTCTGGCCGTACCGAGTCGCGGGTGGGTCAACCTGCACTTCTCGCTGCTGCCGGCGTGGCGGGGGGCCGCGCCGGTGCAGCACGCGATCTTGCATGGCGACGAGATCACCGGCGCCTCGACGTTCCGGATCGAGGCCGGCCTCGACACCGGCCCGGTATATGGCGTCGTCACCGAGGCGATCCGCCCGACCGACACTGCCGGCGACCTGCTGGATCGGCTCGCGGTCAGCGGTGCCGGGCTGCTCGTGGCGACCCTGGACGGCATTGCCGACGGCACCGTCGTCGCCACGCCGCAGCCGGCCGACGGCGTCTCGACCGCCGGCAAGATCGCCGTCGCTGACGCGCGCGTCGACTGGCAAGCTCCGGCGCGCCACGTCGAGCGACTCATCCTGGCCTGCACCCCCGCACCCGGGGCCTGGACGCTGTTTCGGGATCAGCGCCTCAAGCTCGGCCCAGTCCGGCTGCGAGGCGCCCGAGACCTCGCGCCGGGGCACCTGTCGTCCGGGCGCGACGGGGTCGCCGTCGGGACGGCGACGGTCGACGTCGAGCTCGGCCTCGTGCAGCCGCCGGGAAAGCGCCCGATGCCCGCCGCGGACTGGGCCCGAGGGTCCCGACCCGAGTCCGGTGAGCAGCTTGGCTGACCGGGCTCCCCGCGGCGGCCGGCCCGCCCGGTCCGCAACCCGGCCCGCAACCCGGCCAGCGATCCCCGCCGACCTGCCTCGGCTGGTGGCCTACCAGCTGCTGCGCAGCGTCGCAGCCGACGACGCCTACGCGAACCTGGTGCTGCCCGCGCTGATCTCCGAACGAGGGCTCACCGGCCGCGACGCCGCGCTCGCGACCGAGCTCGGCTACGGCACGCTGCGGGCGGCCGGCGTCCTCGACGAGATCTTGGCAAGCTGCCTGGACCGGCCGCTGGCCGACGTCGAACCCGAAGTCCTCGCGCTGCTGCGGCTCGGCGCCTACCAGGCGCTGCGCACCCGCATCCCACCGCACGCCGCGGTCGCGACCACGGTCGAGCTGGCCCGAGCCACGGGCAACGCCCGCGCGGCGGGATTCCTCAACGCCGTGCTGCGCCGCATCACCGGATCGGACTGGGACGCCTGGACTGACCGGGTCGGTGCCGGGGGCACGCCGCTGCGCCGGCTAGCGCTGCGCACCGCGCACCCGGAGTGGATCGCCGCTGCCTTCGCCGATGCTCTCGGCGGCGACCTCGCCGAGACCGAGGCGGCGCTGGCGGCCGACGACCTGCGCCCGCAGACCCACCTCGTCGCCTGGCCGGGACGCGTCGCGCGCGATGAACTCGCGGCGGCCTCGGGCGGGCAACCCGGCCCGTACTCGCCGTACGCGGTCCGGCTGGCCGGCGGGGACCCCGGCGCGCTCAAGGCGATCCGGGCCCGGGACGCCGGTGTGCAGGACGAGGGCAGCCAGCTGTGCGCGCTCGCGCTCGTGCGGGCGCCGCTGGCCGGGCGCGACGAGCGCTGGCTGGACCTGTGTGCCGGACCCGGGGGCAAGACCGCCCTGCTCGCCGCCCTGGCAGCCGAGAAGGGAGCCGCCGTCACCGCCAACGAGCTGCACCCGCACCGCGCCGAGCTGGTCGCCAAGGCGACCGCCGCGTGGCCGGTGGACATCCGGGTCGGGGATGCGCGCGAGCTCCCGGCGCTCGACGGGGGCTACGACCGGGTGCTGCTGGACGCGCCGTGCACCGGGCTGGGTGCGCTGCGCCGCCGCCCCGAGGCCCGCTGGCGCCGCGGCCCCGACGATGTCGCGCCGCTGGTCGCGCTGCAGCGCGAGCTGCTCGCCGTCGCGCTGCGCCTGGTCCGTCCGGGTGGGGTGGTGGCCTACGTGACCTGCTCGCCGCACCCGGGCGAGACCGTCGCACTCGTCGCCGGGCACGACCTGGTGGACGCTCGCCCGGCCTTCCCCGGCGTCGGCCAGCTCGGCGCCGGACCGACCGTGCAGCTGTGGCCGCACCGCCACGGAACCGACGCGATGTTCTGCGCGCTGCTGCGCGGTCCGGACTGACGGGGCGAGCAAATACACTTCGGTCGTGATATCCCCGGGAACTGCCGAACCGATGATCGCGCCGAGCATCCTGTCCGCGGACTTCGCGCGCCTGGGTGCCGAGGCCGAGGCTGTGGCCAACGCCGACTGGTTGCACGTCGACGTCATGGACGGCCACTTCGTGCCCAACCTGACGCTCGGGCTGCCGGTCGTGCGGAGCCTGCACCGGGCGAGCGGCCTCCCGCTGGACTGCCATCTCATGATCGAGGACCCGGACCGGTGGGCTCCGGACTACGCGCAGGCGGGCGCGGCCAACGTCACCTTCCATGTCGAGGCCGCCCGCGACGCGGTGCAGACTGCGCGGGCCGTGCGCGCGGCGGGCGCGCTGGCGGGGCTGAGCGTGAAGCCGGGCACCCCGCTGGAGCCCTACCTGGAGCTGCTGCGCGAGTTCGACACGCTGCTGGTGATGACCGTCGAACCCGGCTTCGGCGGGCAGCAGTTCATGGCCGAGGTGCTGCCCAAGGTTCGGCTGGCCCGCCGCGAGGTGCGGGCCGGTCACCTGCGCCTGTTCATCGAGGTAGACGGCGGGATCTCGCTGGACACGATCGCTGCGGCCGCCGAGGCCGGGGCGGACGTCTTCGTCGCCGGGTCCGCGGTGTACGACGCGGCCGACCCCGGACGGGCCGTCGACGCGCTGCGCGCCGGGGCCCGCGCGGCGATGCGCGCGGACCCCGGCGGGACATGACCGCGCCGCGGCCCGCTCGCCAGGTCACCGGGCCGCCGGCGGTTCGGTCGGGATGACGATGCAGCCCAGCACCGTCGAAATCGCCGCGATGCTCCGCGCGCTGGCCCTGGCCGAGATCGTGCGCGGGCGGACCAGTCCCAACCCGGCCGTCGGGGCGGTGATCCTCGCCGGCGACGGTTCGCTCGCAGGTGAGGGCGCCACGGCGCCCGCCGGTGGCCCCCACGCCGAGGTGTCCGCGCTGGCCGCGGCCGGCGCGGCGGCCCGGGGCGGCACCGCCGTCGTCACGCTGGAACCCTGCGCCCACGTCGGGCGCACCGGGCCGTGCACCGAGGCGCTCCTCGCGGCGGGCATCGAGCGGGTGCTGTTCGCCGTGACCGATCCGAGCCCCGAGGCGAGCGGCGGCGCGGAGGCGCTGCGCGCTGCAGGAGTGCACGTCGTCGCCGGCGTAGAGGAGCAGGCGGCCGCGGCGGGCGCACTGCGGCCGTGGCTGCATGCCGTGATCAGCGGGCGTCCGTTCGTCACCTGGAAGTACGCCGCGACCCTCGACGGCCGGGTGGCCGCCGCTGACTACACCGCCCGCTGGATCTCCTCGGCGGCCTCGCGGGCCGACTCGCACGCCTTCCGGGCCGCCGTCGACGCGATCGTCGTGGGGAGCGGGACCGTGCTTGCCGACGACCCGCAGCTGACTGTCCGAGACGCCGACGACAACCTCGCCGAGCACCAGCCGCTGCGGGTGGTGCTCGACCGCCGCCACCGCGTCCCGTTCGACGCGAGCGTGCTCGACGACGCCGCCGAGACGCTGCTGCTCGACACCGCAGTGCCCCGGTTCGCGTTGAAGGCCCTGTACGACCGGGGCGTGCGGCACGTGCTCCTGGAAGGGGGGCCTACCCTGGCCGGGGCCTTCGTCGAGGCCCGCTGCATCGACGAGGTGATCGCCTACCTCGCGCCGCTGCTGCTTGGCGCGGGGCCGGTCGCGCTGGGCGATGCGGGCATAAGCACGATCACCGAGGCGCTGAGCCTGGATGTGGAGTCGGTTAGCCGCTTCGGCGAGGACGTGAAGGTGGTCGCTCGGCCCGTCTGGGCCGCTCCGGCCGGGGAGAGGTAGGCCGTGTTCACCGGGATCATCGAGGAGATCGGCGAGGTCGTGAACCTCGTCGGCCACGGCGACTCGGCCGTGCTGACCGTGCGCGCCCACACTGTGGCCTCGGACCTCCAGCACGGTGCCTCCATCGCGGTCGACGGTGTCTGCCTCACCGTCACCGGCTGGACGCCGCACGCGCCGGGCTCCGACATCGGCTTGCCGCACGCGCCGATCGTCGAGATCGGCTTGCCGCACGCGCCGATCGTCGAGATCGGCTTCGACGTCATGGCCGAGACGCTCAAGCGATCCGGGATCGGCACGCTGCAGCCCGGCGACCGGGTGAACCTGGAACGCGCCGTGCGGGCCGACTCGCGCCTCGGCGGGCACGTCGTGCAGGGGCACGTGGATGGCACCGGGGTGGTCTCGTCCCGCACGCCGGGCGACGGGTGGGAGTCGGTGCGCTTCGCCGTCCCCGCCGAGCTGGCCCGCTACATCGCCGAGAAGGGCTCGATCGCGGTGGACGGCGTGTCCCTGACGGTCAGCGCCACCGGCGCCGACTGGTTCGAGGTCGGTCTCATCCCGCAGACCCTGAACTCGACGACCCTCGGCGCCCGGCAGCCGGGCGATTCTGTCAACCTGGAGGCGGACGTGCTGGCAAAGTACGTCGCCCGGCTGCTGGAGGTACCGCGATGACGCTGCGACTCGACACCATCGAGCGGGCGATCACCGACATCAAATCGGGCCGGGCGGTCGTCGTCATCGACGACGAAGATCGCGAGAACGAGGGCGACCTCATCTTCGCCGCCGAGCTGGCCACGCCCGAGCTGGTGGCCTTCATGGTCCGCTACACCTCGGGCTACATCTGCGTGCCGATCACCGAGGCCGAGGCCGACCGGCTCGACCTGCCGCCGATGTTCCGGGTCAACCAGGACCGCCGCGGGACCGCCTACACGGTCACCGTCGACGCCCGCGAAGGGGTGAGCACCGGCATCTCGGCCAGCGACCGGGCGCG
>JAYTRE010000339.1:0-5844 GCA_043746395.1 Pseudonocardiales bacterium | reverse complement strand
CGTCGCAGCATCGGTGGCCGTCACGGCGGGCGGGCGTATCGGCACGGTGAAGGCAGTTATCCCGATCACGAACTGGCTGGGCCTGCTCTCCCACAACGGTTTCGCCATGGGCGACGCCGTGCCGGGCGCGCTGATGCTCACCGGCATCGTCGTGCTGATCTGGCTGTGGCTGCTCGCACTGCGGCTCAGCCGCCCCGGGCGCGGCTGCTCGGAGCGGGCAGTCTGGGGCATCGCCGGCGCCTGGTCGCTGCCGTTCGTCCTGGGTCCCCCGCTGCTCAGCAATGACGTCTACAGCTACGCGGCGCAGGGGCTGATGATTCGCCATGGCTTCGACCCGTACGCCTACGGTCCGAGCGTGCTCGGCAACGTCGCAGCGGTGGCCGGCGTCGACCCGAACTGGCGCAACACGCCCAGCCCCTACGGCACGGTGGCCACCACCATCGAGCACCTGGCCGTGGCGATCAGCGGTGGCAGCCCGGTGGGCGCGGTCGTCGTGTTCCGGGCCCTTGCGGTCGTGTCGGTGGTGGCAATCGGTCTGCTGGCCGCCGAGCTTGCCGGCGCGCGGCGCGTCCCCGCTCTGACCCTGACCATCCTCAACCCGCTGGTGCTGCTGCAGATCGTCTCCGCCGCGCACTTCGAAGGCGTCATGTGCGCCCTGCTGCTGGGGGCGCTGGTCGCGGCCGGCCAGCGCCGATGGCTGCTCGCGATCGTGCTAAGTTGCGCCTCGACGGAGGTCAAAGTACCGGCTCTGGTGGCCGTGCTCGCCATTATCGCCGCTCATGCCCTCGGCGCCCCGCGCAGCGCCGCGCTAAAGATCGCGGCCCGCGATAGCGCCGCCGCAGCCCTCAGCCTCGCCGGCCTCTCGCTAATCTTGCCGGACGGGCTCGGTTGGATAGGCAGCCTGAACACCCCCGCGCTGGGGCACACCGGGTTCGCGCCGGCGAGCCTGCTCGCGGATCTGTACGCCCCCATCGTCCGGGCGGCGTCATTCGACGATCTTGCCGCGGGTGGGCGCATCACTGCGCTGGTGGCGGCGGCGTGTGCCGTCGGCTATCTCACCGTCACAGCGGACCGCCGTGCGGTGAGCCAGACGGCCGGGTTCGGGCTGCTTGCCGTGGGCCTGCTGAGCCCGGTCCTGTACCCGTGGTACCTGCTGTGGGCGATCGTGTGCCTGGCTCCGACGGCACGGGCCGCGCGGGCCGACTGGCTGATACTCGCCAGCGCTTTGGCATGCGTGCTCACCCCGCCCGGTTTCACCAGGACCGTCACGATCAGCCTCACGATCGCCGCTATCGGCGTCGCGACGCTGGTGATGGGCCGGCGGGTGCTGGGCCGCCGCAATCGGCCGGCGCCGGCCGCAGACCTCAGCGCGGCCGGCTGACGATCCGCGCGCCGCGGCCGGGCACCGTCGTGATGTTGCGGGTCTTGGCGAACTCGGGCCGGCCGGCCGGTGCGATATCGATCCGGCGGAGCACTTGCTTGAGCACAGCCTGCGCCGCGACCATCGCGAGGGCGGCACCGAGGCAACGGAGGATGCCTCCACCGAACGGGATCCAGGTGGTCGCGCACCTCCGCGTCGCTCTGGCTCGGGTCGGCGGACAGCAGCGTGGACAGCACGTCGTGGCGGTCGGCCAGCTCGGTGACAGGCCGGCGTGCGGCGATCTCGGCGTAGAGAACCGCATCCGTGGCCGCCTTGAGCTGTTGGAAGCGGCGCCACGGCCCGATCCGCGAGAGCCCGGGGTAGAGCCAGCCGAGGAAAACAGTGGGCCGATCCTGACCAGCCGCTGCAGAAGCGGGCGCATCTCGCCCAGCCGAGTGTCGTCAGTGACGCCGAAGACGATCCGGAGGATGACCTCGAGGCTGATGTCGTCCAGGTACGGGTGCACCGCGAACGGTCGGCCCACCGGCCAGCCCGCGACCTGCTCTGCGGTCAGCTGCCCGACGGCCCGCCCGGCGGGCGCGAGGTGCCGGCGAAGACGTCGCAGTAATGCCGCTGCCAGCGCGGGCCGATCCAGGTGCGCTCCGTCATGAACAGCACTGTCTGCACGGCAACCGGGAGCCTTCGCCCGGGCGGCAGAGCCAGCTCACCCGGCAGCTCGCGGTGGGTGCCGAATCGGTCGGTGACGGCCATCGGGTCCTCCCGGGCCCAGGCCGGCAAATCAGCTCGCTCTATACGCCCACACCGCCGCTCACGACCGGTGAGCCGTCACGGACCCCCCGCGCCGGTGCGGATCCACAGCGGCGCGTGATCTGCCGCGGCGAGCTCCGCTGCCTCCCGCAGCCCGACGAAGATTCCCGAGAACACCGAGGTGAGCGGCACCGGCGCCACCGACGCGTGCGCGACTCCTGGGGCGACGAGCGCGAGCAGACGGCCGCTGCGCGCAGTGCCCAGCTCGCGCGGACCCTCGTCGGTCACCGCAGTAACGCCGCGCGCGTCGACGCTCCACCCGTGCACGAGCAGCGGTGCCGCTGGCCCGAGCGTCGGATCGACGAGTGTCAGCCCGTCGGCGGTCGCGCTCACAGTGGCACCTCGATCTGCCAGCACCAGCAGCGGTTCGGCCCCGACGACGAACCCCCGCACCAGCCCGGGGCGCTGCGGCACCGAAATGCCGAGACCCTGCTCGGCCCGGCGCCGGCAGGCAGCGGCCAGCTCGGTCGCCTGCCAGGCCATCCGCGGCACGACCTTGGGCTCGATGCGGGTGTTGTCCAGGTTCAGCGCGTGCAACAGGCTCGCGTCACCGACCTGGTCGGCCCACCCGAGGAAGGCCCGGACGCCGGCCCGGTCCCCGATCACCCGCTCAGCCACATAGGTTCGGCGCCAGGCGGAGAAGGCGGACCAGACATCGTGCACGTGCTCGTCGCGACGCCCCAGCAGCTTGCCTACCCCGAGACGCCAATCCGCGACCGTGCCATCGCGCGCGGGGAGGGGATCGACGAGCTCGGTGAACTCCGCAGGCGGGTCCTGCGGCACCGGGTGGTGGAAGACCAGGGCGTGGACCATTGCCGCTCCGCCGGCGGCGAGCACGCCGTCCGACGGGGCCACTGCCGGGTCAGCCATCACGGCGCTCGCAGCAGGTCATCTGTCCAGATTCGCCCGGCGAAGGCCGCCGTGCAAGGGGCCAGCTACGCGCGCACATTGACATGAGGCAACGGGGGGGCCGACGAACAGTGCCAACCACTAACGCCCCCGCCCCCCTGACACCTCGCGGACCGCGGGTCGGACGTCGGCCAGGTACACGGCGGCAACGATCGCGGAGATCAGCGAGATGGGCCCGACGGTAGGGGTGAAGGTGCCGAACAGCCCGCTGAGCACCGTGATCGCCAACCAGGCGGGTTTGGTCAACTTGTCTGCGGCGGGGAAGGCGGCCGCCTTGCGCACGGCGCAGTCGACGACTGCCCAGGACCGCAGCGCGAGCAGCGCCCAGAACAGGATCTGATCGGTCCAGAAGTACAGCGAGTTCAGCAGCACCACGCCACCAGCCTACCGACGCGGACGGTCGGGCGGCTGCCACGCCAGGTGCCCCGCACCGGGCGAACCGGGACGGGGCACCATTTCGGGTGGCGCGATCAGGCCGTCGGCGCGGCCTTCTTGGCCGGAGCCTTTCGGGCAGTTGCCTTGGCGGCCGGGCGGGCGGCCGGCCGCGAAGTGGCGGGCTTGCTCGCGGTGGCAGCGCGCGAGGCGGGTGCCGTCGCGCCGCGCCGGGTCAGCGCCTGGACGGGCTTGACGACGCGCCGCGTGACCGTCTCGACGACGATGGTGGTGAACGACTCGGCGGTCGTGACGAGCTTCGCCACGCGCTTGTCGTCGCGAACCGTCGAGTAGAGCTCCTCGGCGCGGTCGGTGACGAGCGTGCCGTAGCCCCGGGCCTGCGTCAGGTACGGCTCGGCCGCCGTCTTGAGCACGTCGACGTTCACGGCCTTGCCCGCCTGGAGGCGCAGGTCGTGCACGGCGCCAGTCGCCTTGCTGGTGAGCTCGGTGATGTTGTCCTTGGCGGTGCCGCTGAGTTTGCCGACGAGGTCGTTGGCCTGGACCGTGACGTCGCTGAGCTGCGACTGCGCTTGGTCGAGGACCTGACGGCCCTGATCGAGCGCGCTGTCGGCATAGGTCCGGAGATCACTGGGGATGGACATGGCGATCACTTCCCTTGCTGTAGTGGGTTTGCTGGCTCGGTTGCGAAGTGCACTGGTTGCAGGTTCTCGCGACAGAATGACTCGTAGATGTCCACGAGCACCTGCTTCTGCCGTTCGCCGAGGCCGTCATCGGCGAGGATCGCGGCGATCAGCTCGGGGTTGCCCTCGCGGGATTCGAGTATCCCGGCCCGGATATAGAGCTGTTCCGCCGAGATCCGAAGCCCCTTCGCAATCTGCTGCAGGATGTCGGCGCTCGGTTTGCGCAACCCGCGTTCTATCTGCGACAGGTACGGGTTGGACACGCCCGCGAGCCGGGCCAGCTGCCGGAGCGAGACCTGCGCCTGTTCGCGCTGGTCCCTGATGAACTCTCCGATGGCCGCGCCGCTGCGTTTGGCCTGCTCCTTGGGTCCTTCGACGATCACGTATCTAGTGTGACCGAGTCGTGCTAGCAAATGCAAGCGGGCAGCTAGCGACCCTGGTCACGGTCGGCCGGATCCCCACGCGGCGGTGTCCCGGTGCGCTCGGGTCACCAGGGCGATGCCCACGGCCGAAGCCGGGAACTAGGGGCGGCGCCAGGTTCGTTGCGTCGACAGGGCAGGCTTAGCCCGGCTTGCCCACCCCAGCCCGGCGCGCCCGGTTCGCCTTGCTACCTCACGGAGTCCGCATGCTGTCGCTCGCCCGGTTCGCCCTTCGCTGGCGTTGGTTCGTCATCGCCGGCTGGATCGTCGCCATCATCGGCGTGCAAGCGCTGTCCGGCGCGACCGGAGGCGCGACCTACCGGGACAGCTTCTCCCTCCCGCACACCCAGACGCAGCAGGTTCTCGACCTGCTGCGGGCAAGCGGCCAGGGCGCTCAGACCGGGCAGGTGGGAACCGTGGTCGTGCACGGCAAACCGGGGGTCCTCGACCCGGCGACCGCACCGGCCGGCCTGCTGCCGGCGTTGACGAAGCTGTGCACGAGCGGTTTCCACGTCGCCAGCATCGTCTCTGCGTGGGCACGCATTGACTGCGGGCAGCCCGCAGCGGCGCCCCCTCGCGGCCCCGCGGCCGGTCGCAGCCCGCTGCTCAGCACCGACCGTTCGGTCGGGCTGGTCACGATCGCCTGGCAGGGCAACGAGAACGCGATCGGTAATTTCACCGGCGTCTACGACGCGCTGAAAGGGCTCGGTACGCCAACCAGCCCGGTTCAGTACGAGTTCACCGGCAATGCTTTCGCCAACCTGTCCCAACAGCAGAAGGGGATCCCGCCGGAGGTCTTCGGCTTCCTCGCGGCGCTGATAATTCTCGGCGTCGTGTTCCGCACGGTGGGCGCCGCGGCGCTGCCCCTGCTCAGCGCGGCAGCGGCGCTCGGCACCGGGCTGGGCCTGATCGCGCTGCTGAGCCACGCGATGAACGTCGCGTCCTTCGCCCCGCAGCTGTCCCAGCTGATGGTCATCGGGGTGGGCGTCGACTACGCGCTGTTCATCGTGACGCGACATCGGCGCAACCTGCAGCGCGGCTTGTCCGTTCCGGATTCGATCGCGCTCGCGATGAACACCTCGGGGCGTGCGGTGGTCTTTGCCGGCGCCACCGTGTGCATTGCGATCCTCGGCCTGTGCGCCCTGGGCGTCAGCTTCCTGTACGGCGTCGCCATCGGCACGGCGATTGCTGTGGCCCTGACAATGGCTGCGTCGCTGACCTTGCTGCCCGCGGTGCTCTCCCTGCTCGGCTACCG
>JAYTRE010000338.1:0-3008 GCA_043746395.1 Pseudonocardiales bacterium | reverse complement strand
AAGTACAGGGCCCGCAGCCCGAGGATGGCGAACGCGTTGCTGGAGTAGACGATGAACGCCTGGTCGCTGACCGCCAGCACCGCGGGCACACTGTCGACGGCGAAGACCAGGTCCGCGGCTTCGATCGCGACGACAACCGCCAGCAGGGGTGTCGCGACTCGCTTGCCCGCCTCCTTGACGAAGAACTTGGTGCCGGCGTACTCCTCGCGTAACGGGACGATCTTGCGCATCAGCCGGATCGCGATGCTGCTGCCCGGGTCGTAGGCCTCCTGCTCGTCCTTGGTGAGTTTGTAGGCGCTGTAGAGCAGCACGGCGGCGAACACGAACAGCACCGCGGTGAACTTGCTGACGATGGCCACCCCGGCGGCCAGGAAGATGCCCCGGAATACCAGGGCACCGACTACGCCGAAGAACAGCACCCGGTGTTGGTACTGCCGGGGCACCCTGAAGTAGCCGAAGATCAGTGCGAAGACGAAGAGGTTGTCCACCGACAGGCTCTTCTCCAGCAGCCACGCGGTGGTGAAGTCCACCCCGGCCTGAGCCCCCAAGCTGAGCCCGAGGATGAGCGCGAACAGCAGCGACAGGCTCACCCACAGCGCGCTCCACCACGCGGCTTCCCGGAAGCCGATGACGTGAGCGTGGCGGTGGGCGAGCAGGTCGATCGCGAGCATGATCACGACCACGGCGGCGAAGGCTGCCCACGCCCAGAGCGCGACGTTCATCGCAGCGACTCGATCGGGAGCTGTGGCGGGAAGGCCATGACGATCTCTCTGGCTTGTGTCGGTGACCGGGTCGGTCGCCGTATGCGTCAATTCTGCTGGCGGACGGGGCCGCGGACCCGGTCCGGTGACGGACGGCGTGACGCCAATTGCTTGCCGGGTTCCGGCAACATGTTCGGGTCGCGCCGGAGCGTCAGGACGGGGCGCTCGTGGGCCAATCGAGCAGCGTGGCGCCCAAGGCGGCCACGTGCAGCGCGAGACCGTCCTCGGTCCGAGACGGATCCAGGCCAGTTAGCTCCCGGACCCGGTCCAGGCGGTAGGTCACCGCACGCACCGACAAGTGCAGCTCGCGGGCGGTCCGCGCGGAGTTGGCGCCACAGCGAAAGTAGGTGGCCAACGTGGCCAACAGCGCGTCGGCGCCCCCGCGGGCCGTGAGCAGTGGGGTGAGGGTGCTGGCGACGAGGTCGTCCAGTGCGGCCCGATCGCGCAGCAGCACCCGATACACCAGCAGGTCCTCGGCGGCAACTACGGGAGCGTCCAATCCGAGAGTGCCTGCGAGCTGCAGCGCGTCGACTGCTTCCCGGTAGGAGGCGAGCACGCCGTCGGCGCCGTTGCCCGCCCGGCCCAGGCCGATCTGCCACACCCCGGCCGAGACTCGCCGACGCAAGTCCACCCCGGCCGGGTCACCGGCCCGCCACCCGAGGGTGACGCTGAGCTGGGTCACCGTCTGATCGACCGCGCGACGGTCGGGGGCCGGGAAGATCACCACGAGCCGGCCCTGCTTGCTGGCCAGCAGCGCCTGCGCGTCGCCGATGCTTTCCTGCACGGCCCGTTCCAACGTCGCGATCAGCGGGCTGGCGTCGCTGAAGGGGCGCTCTGCCTGCACCACCGCCACCGCGTGCGGGCCAGACAGGTCCAGCCCGAAACCGTCGGCGCGTTGCAGCACGCTGGCCACGTCGGCCGTTCCGGCCAGCAGATCATCAATGAACTCCCGACGAGCCGACACCTGGGCGCGCACCAACGCCCGCCGTGCGAGCTGATAGCCCTCAGCGAGCGCGGCGACAACGTCGTCGACTGCATGCAGCATCACCTCACCCGCAGCCACCACGCCAGACGGGTGCTGTGCCGCATCCGCGACTGGCGGAAGGTGGCGCCACAACCGCCACGCCGAGGACAGATACAGATCCAACAGCGCGCGAAGAGCCACCCCCTGCGTGGCCGCGACGTCGCCCCGCGCCCGGTACGCGCGCAGCTCTCGCCGCGAGATCGGCTGGCCCGCCACGACGGCTGCGACAAGCACCGGAAGAAAGTCGCCCAGCAGCTCCACCGGCAAGCCGCCCGCGTCGGCCGCACCTCCTGCTGCCACCTCGAGCAACACCTCGGCCGCCACCGGGCTCACCCGGGAGGCGGGCGCCCCCACAGCGCCATCGAGGCCGCGTGGTGGTAACGAGTTCTTCATCGGCGAGCGCCTCCTGACGAAGTTTCGGCGGACCGAACGATTTACGTGCAGGGTTGCGGTAGGCCGTTCTCGGCGATGATCCGCGCATACAGCCGACCCGAGGCTTTGATTCTGCGTGCTTGAGAGGCGAAGTTGACATGAATGATTCCGAAGCGCTGCGAGTAACCCCAGGCCCACTCGAAGTTGTCCAGTAGGGACCACGCGAAGTATCCCCGGACGTCGACGCCGGTGTCGATCGCCTCGGCGACGGCAGCGACGTGGGCCAGCAAGTAGTCCGCTCGGTCGTGGTCGGCAATCTCGCCAGTGGCGTCGACCGTGTCGGGGTAGGCCGAGCCGTTCTCAGTGATCACCAGCGGTAGGTCCGGAAACTCGCCCGACAGTGCGACGAGCAGGCTGGTGAGACCCTCGGGTTCAACCCCCCAGCCCATCGCCGTTCGGGGGCCGCTGGGCGGGTGTGTGTAGACGTCGTCGAGCCCCGGCCAGGCGCTGCCACCCTCGATGGGCGCGCGGCCGACGATCGCGCGGGTGTAGTAGTTCACCCCGAGAAAGTCGAGCGCGCCGCTGATGAGCTCGAGGTCACCGTCGCGAACGAACCCCCAATCCGTGGTGTGCGCAGTTGCCGCGACCAGCTCCGATGACAGGCGTCCGTGCAACAGCGGCTCGAGGAACAGGCGATTGGTGGCCAGCTCGGCCAACTCGGCCGCGTCACGGTCGTGCTGCGATGGCGACGCGGGGCGGACCACCGCGGGATTGAGCGTAATCGACACCTGCCGGTCATCGGGCAGGACGGCCCGCAAAGCCTGTAGCCCCAGACCGTGGGCGAGCAGGAG
>JAYTRE010000337.1:0-3452 GCA_043746395.1 Pseudonocardiales bacterium | reverse complement strand
TGACCATGCTGCGGCTGCTGCTCGTCCCGGTGTTCATTGCCGCGCTCTTCCGGGGCGGCGGACACCTCACCGGCTGGCGCGTCGCCGCCTGGGCGGTGTTCGCGGTGGCCTCGGTCACCGATCGATTGGACGGGCATATCGCGCGGCGCCGCGGGTTGGTGACCGAGTTCGGCAAGCTCGCCGATCCGATCGCTGACAAGGCGTTGATCAGCGCGGCGCTGATCGGCCTGTCCGTGCTGCATGAGCTGCCCTGGTGGGTCACGGTGGTGATCGTCGTCCGCGAGGTCGGGGTGACGGCGCTGCGCTTCTGGGTGATCCGGCACGGGGTGATCCCCGCCAGCCGTGGCGGCAAGATCAAGACGCTGCTGCAGGCGGTGGCGATCGGTCTGTTCGTGCTCCCGCTGTCAGGTGGGCTGCACAATGCGGCTTGGGTGATCATGATCGCGGCCATCGTGGTCGCGCTGGTGACCGGCGCCGATTACGTCGCCCGCGCGATGCGGCTGCGGCGGGCCGCGGCGCCTCGATCGCTGGCCTGATGAGCGTGGCCGAGCTGCATGCCAGGCTGCTCGAACTCGGCGCGACGGTCGCGGTGGCGGAGTCCCTCACCGGCGGTCTGGTCACCGCAGCGCTAACCGAGACCCCCGGCGCGAGCGTGACGATCCGCGGCGGGCTCGTGGTGTATGCCAGCGACCTGAAGGCGACCCTGGCAGGCGTCGACGAGGCGCTGCTGGCCGCACGCGGAGCCGTCGACCCGCAGGTGGCTCTCGCCCTGGCCCGCGGTGCGCGGACCCGACTGTCGGCTGTTTACGGCATCGGGGTGACCGGAGTGGCCGGACCCCAGGATCAAGACGGCAAGCCCGTCGGCACAGTCTTCGTGGCCGTGGCCGGCCCGTCGCGGGAAGTCGTGCGTGAACTGCATGCCGCGGGCGACCGCGCCGCGATCCGGGCGGCGGCGGTCACCGCCTGCCTCGAGCTGCTGGCCGCGGAATGCGCAGCGGGGCTCTGAGCGTTACGTTCGCCGTCAGCGGACGGACGCGATATGCCGCGCCCGGGCCCAGCTGCAGCCGGTAGCGTGATCGCCACTGACGCGTCCACGGTTCTTCGACAGGGGGTCGGCTCCATGCCCGTACTTCGGCACGTTCTCGGTGAGACCCTGCGCGGTCTGCGGTTGCGGCAGCGCCGCACCCTGCGGGAGGTCTCCGCGAGTGCCCGGGTCAGCCTCGGCTACCTCAGCGAGGTCGAGCGCGGGCAGAAGGAACCGTCCTCCGAGCTGCTGGCGGCCATCTGCGGCGCACTCGACGTCGAGCTGTCGGAGCTGTTCTGGCAGGTCAGCACCACGCTGCGGCGCGAGGAGAAGCTGGCCGGCGGCGCTCGGGTGGCGGCCGTGCCGGGCAACCGCTCCGCCCGGATCAGCGCGGCGCCGACCGCGGGGTCGGTAGGTCCCCAGGTGCGGGTGCTGCCGACCGTCGCGGCCTGAATCGCCTCATCTGCAACACCCGTCACACGCTGACCCGTCGTGTCGCGCGTCCTCCCCGATCTGGGCCCGCCCGGCGTTAGCTTGCCAAGCATGACCACAGCCGATCCGTTGTTCGACACGCTGTTCCGGTCCACCACGCTGGCCCCCGCTATCGCCTCGGCGGCCCCGGTGCGAGTGGCGGGCACTCGATCGCGCGCGGGCAATGCGATGAACCGCACTCGGGCAGCCCTGCTGGACGGGGCGCGCCGCGCCGTCGAGGTCAGCGGTACCAAGATCACGATGGCGCAGGTCGCGGCGGCCGCCGGGGTGGCCAAAGCGACGCTGTATAACCATTTCCGGACCCGGGACGCCGTCCTGGCCGCGCTGCTGCTCGACGAGGTGAGCACCCTGGCGGCCAAGCATGGCGAGCTGCCGCTGGCCGAGGGGTTGACCGGCGCGGCCTACGCGCTCAGCCGGCACCCGCTGCTGCGGACGCTGGCTCGTCTCGAGCCGGGCACTCTGGCCACGATCGCCTGCATCGACGCCAGTGCTGACGGCTGGCGGATCGCCGCGGATGCCGTCGCTGCGGCGCTGGCCGCAGACGCGCGCGGCGGGTCCGAGACCGTGCTGCGCTGGCTGGCGTCCTACCTCGTCTCCCCGGCCGGCCCGAGCTCAATCGCCGCCGACGTAGCCATCGTGCTCGCCGGGCTTCCCGGCGCCCCGGTGGCCACGGCGGTAGCCGCGCCACCGTCGGCGCAGGCACCGCAGGCCCAGTCCGCCTGAACCGTCCCCGCGCGCGGGCTCAGGCGCCGTCGGGCGCGCGCTGACGCCGGGCACCAGTAGGTGTTGCGCTCGCGCGGCGGCGGCCCCTGTGCGGCGCGCTGGATCGAGGTGCTGCAGCGCAGGCACTGGTGCCCGGGGTGCCCGCTCGCGCGCCGTCCCGCCTCGGTGACATACCAGGAGCCGTCCATCCGCAGGTGGCTGTGCAGGCTCAGACCGGAGTCAAAGCGGGTGAGCAGGTGCTTGCCCCGGGCGACCACGGCGGTGACCGCCGACCCTCGCAGATCGGCGGTGGTCAACTGAGGCACCCGCAGGTCGAAGAGCGTCAGTGTCCGGCCGGCCAGAGCGCGGTTCAGGCGCCGTGCAGTGAGCCAGCCGGTGTCGCCCTCGGGCATCGGCTAGCTCCGCAGCCGCAGGCCCCGTGGCGTGGGCCGAAACCCCGCAGCCTCGAGCGCGGCGCCGAGCGGGGACGCTGCGATCGGGCTGCCGTCGGCCCGCTCCACCTGCATCCTGCCCAGCGCGCCGTCGCGCACCGCGAGGGCCAGCGCGTCGGCGGCCGGCTGGAGCACCGCGGCGTCGTCGGCAAACGAGAGCAGGGTGCGCCCGCCCCGCTCGACATAGAGTGCGCACCTCCCGTCGACGAGCACGACGAGGGCGCCGGCCTTGCGGGCCGGCTGGTGGCCGCGCCCGCCGGATCCGGAGGCCGGCGCGGCGGGCCACGCCAGTGCGGCGCCGTAGGGGTTGGCGGGATCACTGGCCGCGAGCACAAGGGCGGGGCCTGGGTCGCGGACCCCCTCGGGCCTGGCCTGCGCCCGCAGCCGGTCGACGGCCCCGGGCAGGGCGAACTGGGCCGCGCCGAGACCCTCCACGAAGTACCCGCGCCGGGCTCGGCCGGATTCCTCCCCTGCCTTGAGGACCGGGTAGACCGCGGCAAAGCCGCCGGCGATCCGCTCCGCGCCGACCGAGCCGCGGGTGACCAGACCGTAGCGATCGAGCAGGACGTCGGCAGCTGCGACCGCCCGCCGGGTGGGGTCGGTGTCGCGCTCCGTTACCGCTGACCAGCGCCCGCCCATCGTCGCCGGGACGGCCCGACCGGTCGGCGCGGAATCCCCCGGAGCGGCGAGCCCGGCGTAGCGCCCGTAGCGCGCTCGCGGCGGGCGCGGGCGCCGAGGGTGCGCGGTCCTGGCCCCGGATCCGAGCCGAGCCCGCACGGGCG
>JAYTRE010000336.1:0-5654 GCA_043746395.1 Pseudonocardiales bacterium | reverse complement strand
AGCTCGGCGTAGAACACGTCCTCGCGCAGTTCGGTGATGTGTACCGCCTCGAGACGCACCCCGAGCGCGCCGATCACATCGCGCAACAGATCGTGGGTCAGCGGGCGGACGGTCTGCACCCCCTGCTGCTGGAAGGCGATGGCCGAAGCCTCCACGGCGCCGATCCAGATCGGCAGATAGCGCACGCCGTCTTCCTCGCGCAGCAGCACCACCGGCTGGTTGGCCGGCAACTCCACCCTGACCCCGACGACGCGCATCGGATGCACGACCGCAACCTCCATGGTGAACACCTGCACTGATCTCGCCAGCGTCGACGCTACACGTCCCGGTCCCACCCCGACGGCCTCGCGTCAGGCGCCGCCGATGACCTCGCGCAGTCCGATCTGGACGAGCGCCGCATGCAGCCGCACCGACAGCGCCGCGAGCTCGCGCATCGTCTCCTCGGCGCGGGCCCGTGCCTCGCCGCCGCGCTGGCGTGACATCGGTCCAACGACCTGCGAGAAGAGCCCGACCTCGCGCTCGGCGGCGGTGCGGAAGGCGCGCAGGTGGCGCCCTTCGAGTCCGAAGCGACCGAGGTCGGCCACCACCTTGCCCACGGCTAGCGCGTCGTCGTCGTAGTGACCGCCCGGCTTGGCGGTGATGAGCCCGAACTGCTCGAGTTCGGCCAGCTGCTCACTGCGCAGCCCGACCGCGTTCAGCAACTCCTCACGCGACAGGCGCAGGGCCGCCGCTGCGGGCCGGAAGTGTTCGGCTGTCGGGGCGTTGTCCTCGATCGAGGCGATCGCGACGTGCGGCACGCGGGGAGCGCCCGGCGAGCTGGACGGGACCAGGCCGCGGTCGATCGCCGCCAGCTGGTCCTTGATCACCTTCAGCGGCAGGTAGTGGTCCCGCTGCTGCGCCAGGACGTACTTCAACCGGGCGACATCGGCGGAGGAGAACTTTCGATACCCCGATGGCGTGCGGTCGGGCTGGACCAGTCCCTCCTGCTCGAGGAAGCGGATCTTGCTGATGGTCAGGTCCGGGAAGTCGACCTTGAGGTGGGCCAGGACGTCACCGATCGTCAGGGCCGCGACAGACTTGGTCCGCGCGGCAGCGCCCACTGCTGTCACGGGTGCGCCCCGACGCCCGCGCGCACCGCGGCGGTCAGGTACACCAGACGGAACTTACCGATCTGCACCTCGTCGCCGCCGGACAGCGACACGGCATCAATGCGCTCCCGGTTGACGTAGGTGCCGTTGAGCGAGCCCACGTCGTGGACGGTGTAGCCGCTGCCTTCGCGCCGGAACTCGGCATGCCTTCGGGACACAGTGACATCGTCTAAGAAGATGTCACTGTCGGGGTGGCGACCCGCCGTGGTCACGTCCTGATCTAGCAGGAATCGGCTGCCCGCGTTGGGCCCGCGCTTCACCACGAGAAGCGCCGAACCGGGGGTCAGGGCGTCGACGGCTCCCTGGTGCGCCTCGGTGGAGAAGTCGCCGTCGCCGTCGCCCGCCCCGCCCGGGGTCAGGATCGTGCTCGTCACGTCCGGGCCCGATGCGACGGCGGGCAGGGCCGCGCCACAGCTGGCGCAGAAGTGGCTCCCAGGGGGGTTTTCGGCGCCACAAGCAGTGCAGAACACACGCATCGCCCTTCGAGGTAGTAGCTGTCGAAACGCGATGAAGCCATCGCGAGAGCGGCGAACTGGGTCAGTCAGCCGAGCCTAGGCCCGGCGCGCTGCAAGGGTCAATCAGAGGTCGACATCGGGCCCGGGACCGCACGTCGTTCGCCGGGTCCGCGCGCTCAACCAGCCAGCGTCCCGTACGCCGCGGCGTCGAGCAGATCGTCGAGGTCGGCCGGATCGTCCGGTTCGATCGCGACGATCCACCCGGCGTGGTACGGGTCGGAGTTGATCAATTCCGGCTGCCGGTCCAGGTCGTCGTTGCGGGCCATGACCGTTCCCGCGACGGGTGCATACAGGTCGGAGACGCTCTTGGTCGACTCGATCTCACCGAAGGCTGCACCCTGGGCGAGGCTCGTGCCCACCTCGGGCAACGAGACGAACACGACGTCGCCGAGGGCCTGCTGCGCGTAGTCGGTGATGCCGACGCGCACCGCCGACGTGCCGTCCTCCGTACGCACCCACTCGTGTTCGGCGGTGTAACTGAGCTCGTCGGGGACGTCGGACATCGCATCCTCTTTCGTCGGGTGGATTCCGTGCGACCTTACTGCCTGATCCGGGCGCCCTCGCGGGGTCCTGGCGCCGTTCAGCGCGAGGACGGGACCGCGTACCGCGCCACCGGCAGCGGGCGCAGCGCCGTGATCGTCACGGTCGGATGTTCGGCGACCTGCAGATTGCCGCCGGCGGCGCGCAGCACAGCCGCGACCCCGCCTGGAATGTTCAGCGCGGTGTCCAGCGTCTTGGGATCACCGATCGCGATCACCTGATAGGGCGGGCGCAGCGGCGTACCGTCCACGGCGAGCTGCCCGCCCGCGCTCGTGAAGGCGGAGTTGGTGCTCAGCCGCACCGGGCCGAACTGGATGGCTTCGGCGCCGGCGCCGCGCAACTCCTCGACCACGTCGAGCAACTGTTCGGCCTGCAGTGTGTGGCTTGGGTCGGTGACGGTCACCTGGACCCCCGGGCCCGTCGCCGGCAACGTGCCGAGCAGGATGCCGAGCGTCTGGGCGTCCTGCTCGGCCTGCAGCCGGGCAGTGGCCGCACCGTTACCGCTGTCTTGCAGGCTGCGCAGCTTGTCCTGCAGGTCGGCGATCTGCTGGCGCAACCGGTCGGCACGGGTGCTCTGGTTGTCGAGGATCCCGATCAGGTCGTCCTGGCGCAGGTTGGCCAGGCTGTCGGACTGGGAGTTGGCATGCACTTGGACCGCGATGGCGAAACCGAGGGCCGCGGTGAGCACGCCTATTAGCGCAGCGGCCCGCAGGCGCGGGGTTGGGCGGCGCAGGCTCATCTCAGGCCCGGAAGACGTGGCGGCGGATCGCGGCGGCATTGCCGAAGATGCGGATACCCAGCACGACGACGACCGCCGTCGACAGCTGGGCACCGACGCCGAGCTTGTCACCGAGGAACACGATCAGCGCGGCAACGACAACGTTCGAGACGAACGACACGACGAACACCTTCGCGTCGAAGATGCCGTCCAGCCGGGCCCGCACCCCGCCGAAGACGGCGTCCAGGGCGGCCACCACCGCGATCGGCAGGTAGGGCTCGAGCCAGGTGGGCACGGTCGGATGCAGGATCAGCCCGGCAACCAGGCCGGCGACGAGGGCCAGCGCGGCGATCATCGGTGCGCCCCGCTCGAGGACGGGCTAGGAGCGCTGGGCACCGGTTCGCGGGCGTAGCGCAGCGTGGTGGGGGCGCCCGCCGGCAGGCTCAGGGTGGCCAGTTCCCGGAACGTGAAGCCGATGCCCTCCGCGCTGGACAGGGTCTGGTATCGGCTGGCGACGTCGCTGGCGGCAAAGCCCGTGGCCAGGTCGTTGGCATTACCGATGGCCCGAATGAGGTACGGCGAGGTGATCGGCTGGAAGTCGACGAGCACCGCCTCGCCCGCGAAGCGGATTGCCGATACCGGCGTCAGGCGCACGCCGTTCACCGCGATCGCCTCGGCCCCGTCGGCCCAGAGTTCGTTGACCACACTGCGCACATCACGATCGGTGAGGATATTGGTCGCCGCGATCGGCGTGGTGCCACCGCGCCCGGTCGCCGCCGAGGCGGTCGGCCGCGGCGGGTCGCTCAGCTCGACCTCCAGGCCCGGACCGTGCACTGCCAGCTGGCCCGCGAGCGCCTGATCGCGATGGAGCTGACCGACGAGCGCGCCCGAGGCCGGCAGCGCCCGGTCCTGCGCCGCCGTCAGCTGCGCGTCGACGGCCGACAGCTCGGCGCTGAGGCTGGCGTCCTGACGCTCGGCGGCTTGGACGCGGGCGACCAAGCTGTCGTGCACCTTCGCCGCTGCCGGCGCGCCGCGATGGGTGTGCAGGTAGGCGACCATCAGCAGGAAGCCGAGCAGCACGCAGGCGCCCGCGACGGCTGCGTGCTCGTACCACGGTCGGCGCGAGCGGTCCCCCCGACGTTCCGCGGCCGCGGCGTATCCGGGGTCACGGGTGTTCATCACCAAGTCGACAAGAAGCTGAGTCGATGCGGGCCGGCGCGCTTCCGGCCGATCGCTGGTCATCGTGGCGTCTCGCGCACCAGCGCAGCTGCTTGCCGGAGGTAGACCGCCCCGGCGTAGAGATAGAGCGCAGTGCCCCAACCGGTGAACGCCCACGCACCGGCTCGGGCGACGTCGGCAAGCGTGCCGTGGTAGGTCCCGAGCAGTAGCAGCGGGAAGGCGTACAGCAGGCAGAACGTCGCGGCCTTGCCCAGATAGTGCACGGCCGGCGGGGCGAACCCGTGTCGCCGCAGCACGGCGAGTGCGACGGCAAGCACCAGGTCCCGCCCGACGATCACGACTGCCAACCACAGTGGGATGACATGGCGCAGGACTAGGCCGACCAGCGTGGCGAGGATGTAGGCGCGGTCGGCCAGCGGATCGAGCACCGCCCCGAGCCGGCTGGTCTGGTGCAGCATCCGGGCCAGCACGCCGTCAGCCCAATCGGTGAATCCAGAGACCGCGAGCACGACCAGCGCTGCCAGATCAGCGTGCGGTCCGAGCAGCAGCCAGAGAAACAGCGGTACGCCAAGCAGGCGCACCACGCTGAGCCCGTTGGGGACGGTGAGGATGCGACCGGCCGCGGTGTCGGGGGCTGCCGTCACGATGCCTCCCTGACCACGCTCGTCGAGCCGAGGCGCGCCCCCAACACGCTCGGCTCGGTGCGGAGAACTCTGTCGGGACGACAGGATTTGAACCTGCGACCCCCTGACCCCCAGTCAGGTGCGCTACCAAGCTGCGCCACGTCCCGGTCGTGCGAGCAAGCGGCGCCAACCCTATCGCAGCGGCGGGCGTGCTTCGGTCGCCGTGCGGCCCTCAGCGCGAGGGCGCTCCCCGTTTCTCCCGAACCCGGACGGAGATCTCCAGGGGTGACCCGGCGAAGTCAAAGTCCTCGCGCAGCCTGCGTTCGATGAACCGGCGGTAGCCCGCCTCCAGGAATCCCGTGGTGAACAGCACGAAGCGTGGCGGACGGGTGTCGGCTTGCGTGGCGAACAACACTCGCGGTGCTTTGCCCCCGCGGGGCGGCGGTGGGGTGGCGGCAATGACGTCGTTGAGCCAGGAGTTGAGCCGGCCGGTCGAGATCCGCCGGTCCCACGAGGCGAGGCTGAGCCGCAGCGCAACCGCGAGCTTGTCCACGGCGCGCCCCGTCCGGGCGGAAACGTTCACGCGAGGGGCCCACGCGACGCGCGCCAGATCGCGGCTGATCTCGCGTTCGAGCTGGTCGTGACGGTCCTCGTCGAGCAGATCCCACTTGTTGAAGGCCAGCACCAGCGCCCGACCCGCGTCGATGACCTCGCCAATGACCCGCTGGTCCTGCTCGGTCAAGGGCTCCGCGGCGTCGAGCAGGACGACGGCGACCTCGGCGGCCTCGATCGCCGCAGCCGTGCGCAGACTCGCGTAGTACTCCATCCCGCTGGCTTGATTGACGCGACGGCGCAGACCGGCCGTGTCGACGAAACGCCAGGTCTCGCCGTCGAGCTCGACGAGGCTGTCGACGGGGTCGATGGTCGTGCC
>JAYTRE010000335.1:0-12170 GCA_043746395.1 Pseudonocardiales bacterium | reverse complement strand
TCCACCCCCACCATCACCACCTGGATCTCGGGCCTGAACGCGCCCCGCGGGGTCACCTTCGACGGGCGCGGCAACCTCTACGTCGCCGAGTCCGGGCGCGCGGGCAGCGGAACCGAGGGCCTCACCCACACCGGCAAGGTCAGCAAGTACGCCCGCGGCTCGACGACCCCGACGTGGTCGACCGGCTTCGACTCGCTCTACGTGACCGAGGATCCGAGCCAGCCGCCGGACGCGTTGGGCCCGGAGGGCATCAGTGCGCTCGGCAACGGCTGCTCGTCTACCGAACGCGAGCGCGAGGACGGCACCGGCTGCCAGCTTCGGATGATCATGAGCGAGTCCCGTGACGGGGTGGCCGCGGGTCTCGGTATCGACGCCCCCCAGGCGGGTCTGCTCTACCGCCTCGACGGCGCGAGCGGGCGGGCGCGCAGCGTCAGCAACTTCGGCGATCAGCAGTACAAGTGGACCGGAGATCACACCAGCTTGTTCCCGTCGGACTTCCCCGACTCCAACCCCTACGGCGTCCTCGTCCTGCGTGACCGGGAAACCCACCAGGTGCGCACGTTCGTTGCCGACGCGGGCGCCAACACGATCAGCGAAGTAATGGCCAACGGCCTGGCGCGCGTCATCGCCTACATCCCGAACGAGACCGCGCCACCGTTCCGGGACGCCACGCCCACCTGCATCGCCCAGGGACCCGACGGCATGCTCTACGTCGCCACCCTGAACTTCGTCGCCAACCTGTTCGTGTCGCACTCCGGTCAGTCCAACGTGTGGCGGGTCGACCCCGACGCCAACTTCCCGACCGTGCCCACCGTCTGGGCCACCGGGCTGACCACCGCCACCGCCTGCACTTTCGATCGCTCCGGCAACTTCTGGGCCACCGAGATGTTCCAGCCCAATAGTGCCGGCCCACCCGGTGACGTTGTCCGCATCCCGTTCCGGCACCCGACCCAGCTCGACCGCTTCGGCGGCGGGATGTTGCCCCTTCCGGGCGGCATCGCCCAGGGCCCGGACGGCGCCATGTACATCAGCATCAACTCCGCCAACCCCACGCCCGGCAGCGGCGCGGTCGTCAGGCTCGGCACCGTCCGCGACCGGGATCGCGAACACGGGGGCGACGACTGACGTCGCACAGTTCCTGACGACGGGTGCCGATGCCCACGCGCGGCACCCGTCGTCCACGGCTGGGCCAGCCGATAACGTGCACCCATGCTGCTGAGTGACCGCGACATCCTGGCCGAGGTCCGGGCGAGCCGGGTCGTGCTCGACCCGTGGGATGCGGAACTGGTCCAACCGTCGAGCATCGACGTGCGCCTGGACCGCTACTTCCGGGTATTCAACAACTCGCAGTACACCCACATCGACCCGGCGCAGCAGCAGGACGACCTCACCACCCTGGTCGAGCCGAAGGACGAGGAACCCTTCGTGCTGCACCCCGGGGAGTTCGTGCTCGGGTCCACGCTCGAGGTGGTCACCCTGCCCGATGACCTCGCCGGGCGCCTGGAGGGCAAGTCATCGCTGGGTCGGCTGGGCCTGCTTACCCATTCGACGGCCGGGTTCATCGACCCCGGCTTCAGCGGGCACATCACCCTGGAGCTGTCGAACGTCGCCAACCTGCCGATCACCCTGTGGCCGGGCATGAAGATCGGCCAGCTGTGCCTGTTCCGGCTCAGCAGCGCCGCCGAACACCCGTACGGCTCGGCCCAGTACGGCTCGCGCTACCAGGGTCAGCGCGGGCCCACCCCGAGCCGCTCGCACCTGAACTTCCGGCGCTGGCCGACCAGCTGAGCTCACCGGCGTCCCGGCTCACACCAGCCGGTGCATCCAGGCGTGCTCGTCGGGAAGCTGGCCGGTCTGCAGGCCGAGCAGCCTCTCGCGCAGCCGCATCGTGACCGGACCCGGCGTGCCGTCGCCGACCGTCCAGGACGCGCTCGCGCTCCGGACCTCCCCCACGGGCGTGATGACCGCCGCCGTGCCGCAGGCGAAGACCTCGGTCAGGGCGCCCGAGGCGTTGCCCTCGCGCCACTCGTCGGTGGAGATCTTGCCCTCCTCGGCGGCGTAGCCCAGGTCGGCCGCCACCGTGAACAGCGAGTCCCGGGTGATGCCAGCCAGCAGGGTGCCGGTCAGAGCCGGAGTCACGATCCGAGCCGACGAGCCCGAGCCGTACACGAAGTACAGGTTCATCCCGCCCATCTCCTCGACCCAGCGGTGCTCCATCGCGTCGAGCCACACCACCTGGTCGCAGCCCTGCTGCGCGGCCTGGGCCTGGGCGACCAGCGAGGCGGCGTAGTTGCCGCCGCACTTGGCCTCGCCGGTCCCGCCGGGCGCCGCGCGGGTGAATTCCGTGGACAGCCACACCGACACCGGCTGCACGCCGCGCGGGAAGTAGGCCCCGGCCGGCGAGGCGATGAGCAGGTAGCTGTACGCGTTCGCGGGGCGCACGCCGAGCCCGACCTCCGTCGCGATCATGAACGGCCGGAAGTACAGCGAGTGGCTGGCGTCGGTGGGCACCCAGGCCGCATCGACCTCGGTCAGCGCGCGCAGCGACTCGACGAACAGCTCGGCGGGCAGCTCGGCCATGGCCAGGCGACGGGCCGAGCGGGCGAAGCGGGCCGCGTTGGCGGCAGGGCGGAACGTCGCGATCGACCCGTCGGGCTGGCGGTAGGCCTTGAGCCCTTCGAAGATCTCCTGCCCGTAGTGCAGCGACATGGTGGCCGGGTCGAGCGAGAGCGGGCCGTAGGGCAGTACCTGCCCGTCGCCCCAGCCGTCGTCCGCCGTCCAGTCGATGCGGACCAGGTGATCGGTGAAGTACCGGCCGAAGCCGGGATCGGCGAGGATCGCCGCCCGCTCCTCGGCACTGCGGGGATGGGGGTTACGCACCACACTGAACGCCATGGGCGCTAATCCTAGTTCCGGCTAGGCCCGGTCGGACCAGCTGATCCCGCAGTGCTTGCCGACCCCGCGGTGAGCACGGCCAACAGCGAGGCGACATCGTCCTCGGTGCTCGCGTGCACGACCGCCGGCAGGGACCTGCTCAGCATGCCGAGCAGGTCCCTGCGGCTGAGGGCGCGGGTACTGATCCAGCGAATGACGCACTCCTCGACGTAGGCCACCCAGCCGTGGACGGCCAGCTCGACGCGCTCACGGGTGGGTAGCCCCAGCTCACCGACGACCGACACGACCCGCTGGGCCAGCGTCGCGCGGGTCTCGTCGAAGATCGCGCGCATCTCGCTGTCCCCGCTCGCGGCGCCCCGCACGAGCGAGGTGTAGCTGTCGGGGTTCTCCTCGACGTAGTCGATGAACGCACCCAGGGACGCGTGCAGAGCCTCGACCGGGGCCAGCGCGGTGTTCGGCTCGGTGCGCCGCAGCAACTCCTGCGCCGCCGCGCGCGCGACCTCGAGGTGGAACTCCTGCTTGGAGGCGAAGTAGTGAAACAGCAGCCCCCGCGAGATCCCGGCCTGCTGGGCGAGGTCCTCAACCGAGAGCTCGTCGAGGGTCCGGGTCGCCAGCATCTGCACCCCCAGCTCGATGAGCTGGGCCCGCCGGGCCTGCGGGCTCAGCCGGAGGCGCTTCTCGGAAGCCATTCCGCCATTCTAGGCCTATTGAACGTGAGTCAACTAGCTATTGACTCGAATTCAACGGCTGCCGATCTCGGGCAGTTCCTGCGCTGCCACCTCGACGGGGTCGCCGAGCCCAACCGCACTACCTGAACCTGGGCAGCCCGCCCGCGCCGATCACCGCGCGGCCCGGCTCAGCCCGTGGGTTCCTCGGGCAGGTGCGTCCGCGCCCAGATCGCTGCGGACGTGCGATCACTCACGCCGATGCGTCGAAAGACGCTGCCCAGGTGCACTTTCACGGTGCGTTCGGTAATTCCGAGCGAGCGTCCGATCTGCTTGTTGGCCAGGCCCTTGCTCGCCAACCGCAGCACCTGCCGCTCCCGGTCGCTGAGCTCGTCGGCGGGCCCGCCCGCACTGGGCAGCAGCGCGCGGGCAACCCGGGGGTCCAGCGGGGCATCCCCGCGCGCGGCGGCACGCACCGCGGCCAACAGCTGCTCGGGCGTGCAGTCCTTGAGGACGTATCCGACGGCCCCGGCGGCGAGCGCGTCGCGTACCCGCGCACCGTCGGAGAACGACGTCAGCACCACGATCCGCAGCTCCGGGTGAGCCGCGGCAATCCGCTGAGTGGCCGAGATCCCGTCGAGCACCGGCATCGACAGGTCCATGAGCACGACATCGGCCGCGACGGTCGCGGCGAGTTCGACGGCAGCGCTGCCGTCCGCGGCCTCGCCCACGATGACCACGTCGGCTGCCGCGGCCAGCAGGTTGCCGAGCCCGGCCCGGACCATGGGATGGTCGTCGACGAGCAGCACCCTGATCGTCACGGCACGATCATTCGCCACGTGGTGCCGGACTCGGGAGCCGAGCGCACCTGTAACCGGGCGCCGATCGAGGCCGCCAGGTCGGTGACCAACCGCAGTCCGAAGTGCTCCTCCGGCAAGGCTGCGGCGGGATCGAAGCCGACCCCGTCGTCAGCGACCGTGAGCACGGCCCGGCCCTCTTCGGCGGCGAGGGTGACCGCGGCGGTGCTCGCCCCTGCGTGCCGAACGACGTTGCGCAGCAGCTCCTGGGTGATGCGCAGCACCGCCTCCTGGGCCGGCTGGTCGAGCTCGTCGACGGCCGCGTCGGCGACGTCCAGGCGCACCTCAGGCGTCCGGTCGGACATCGTCGCGACAAGGTCCTGCAGCGCCGCGGCCAGTCCCGCGCTGCGCAGGGCCGAGGGATAGATGTCCACGAGCAGCGACCGCATCCCGCTCATGCTGGTGCGGATCGCCCCTGCGGCGTGCTCCAGGTCGGCCGCCAGCGTCGCGTCGCCGCGCGTGGCCGCGGTCTGCGCGCTACCCGATACGGCGAAGGAGGCCGCGGCAAGGTCCTGCACTGCCCCGTCATGCAGGGTGGCCGCGATCCTGCGCCGCTCCTCCCGGGAGACATCCAGGGCTCGCTGGATCAGCGCCTCGCGCTGCAGCTGGGCTCGGCGGGCCTTGGCGAACAGGGTCCAGACCAGCGGCAGCAGCAACACGAAGATCGCGCCCAGGCTGCTGAGCATGATGCCCGCGAAGCCGCGCCACAGCTGATCGCTGCGCGCCACCACCGCGTCGTAGCGGAAGTAGGTCTCGAACAGCAATGGGGAACCGCTCGGGGTCCAGATCGGCCGGTAGACCTCGAGCAGCCTGCTCCACGGGCGTTCGAAGCGGTTCTCCGGGCGCGCCAGATCGCTCACCTCGGCCCGGGTCTGTGGAGTCCGCAGCACCTCCTGCGCCGAAGCGTCCAGCCGGAACGTCAACCCGACCAGCTGCGTCTCGTCGGAGTACAGGACCCGACCCTCCGGCGTCCAGACCTTGACCCGCACCAGCGAGCGGGACAGCACGCGCGAGCGCACCACACTGTCAAGCGCGATCCGCGCCGGGAGCGGGTCGGTAGCCATCGCGTCGGTGAGCAGCGGCTGCACGACGCTGTCGGCGAGGACATCGCTCAACTCGGCCGCCTCGTGGACGGACTGGCTCACGGCCGTGCGACGGCTGACGGCCGCCCCCGTGACGGCGACCACGCAGAGCACCACCAGGCCGGTGGCGCCCAGCTGGATCATGAGGCGGGCCAGCCGCACCGGCCGGTCGACCTTGCGCCGCCGCAGCGAATGCGCGACGAGCGTCGTCCAGGCGCCGGCACTCGCGGTGGCGCTGGCGCCGCCCGGTGCCGGGCCTGACGGTGCCTCGGGAGGGGGGGCTCCCGAGGCACCGAGTCTGGCGTCAGCGGTCATGAACCGCCGGGGCTACCACCGGAATCGGGGGTAGCCGAACTGGAGCTGCGGCTGTCGTCGCCGGGCTCGAGGTGCGGGCTGAGCCCGCCATGGTCGTCACCGAACTCGGGGTGCGGGCTGGCCGAACTGGACGAACTGACGGTCGTGGGGTCGTCGCTGAGCTCAGGCTCGGGCTCGGCGGAGTTGGCGGCCATGCTCGCGTCATCGCTCGCCCCGTCTCCGCCGCTCGGGCTGCTCGACGCGTCGCGGCTGTGGTCACCGCCCGGTTCGAGCCCGTGCGACGTGTCCGAGGGCGACGGTACGCGGTTGTGACGCGATGCGGCATCCTCGCCGAGCACCCCACCGTGATCGTCGAACTGCACGATGCGGGCCTCGGCGGGCACGCGGACCGGCACGTCATGGCTGAAGGACGGGTTGCCGGACAGCCCCGCCACCGCGGGGGCGGCGACGGCCCCGGCTCCGGCGACGATGGCTGAGATGATCAGGATTCGCTTCATGGGGTGCTCCTAGGGGGGTAGCGAGGTGCAATACCCACAGTTATTCCGCACCCGTGGTACGGGTCGCCATACGACGTTGGGTCTAGTACCTGGCCCTCACCCGGGCGGTCCCGCTCAGCCGCGCGGGGCGCTAAGTTACTCAACGGTAGCTTGCGCGTTTGCGTCGACGACACCGCCCCGTCAGCTGCCGGCTACCCGCCCGTCACCGCCGCGCCGCTCTCCGACTGAGCGTGATGTATCGTCGTGATACATCACGTCGAGATAGGGGAGTCGGTTCCGTTGCTGGAAATCGCCGTTCTCGGGCTGCTGAACCAGAGCCCGATGCACGGCTACGAGCTGCGCAAGCGGCTCGCCAGCCTGTTGGGAACATTTCGGGCGTTCTCGTACGGGTCGCTCTACCCCACGTTGCGACGGCTGGCCGAGGCCGGCTGGATCTCCGAGGAGGCACCACTGGAGGCGAGCAGCACCGCTCGCTCGCGCCGCGGCAAGCGGGTCTACCGCCTGACCGCGGACGGCAAGGAACACCTGGCCGAGCTGCTCGCCGAGGTCGGCCCGGACGCCTTCGACGACGACGGTTTTGGGGCGCGGCTGGCGTTCTTCGCCCAGACCCGCGCCGAGATCCGGCTGCAGATCCTTGAGGGGCGCCGCCGGCGCGTCGAACTGCAGCGCGACGGCATGAAGAGCACCCTCTCCCGTCCGGGCGAGCGCCTGGACCGCTATACCCGCGAACTGCACAAACACGGGCTGGAGTCCGTGGACCGCGAGGTCCGCTGGCTCACCGAGCTGATCGAGAGCGAACGCTCCGATCCGCGCCACGGCCCCGCCAGCTAGACCGAACGACCACCTGCACAGGCACCAACTAACCAAGGAGGACCCCTGATGGGTTCGCAGTCTGCGGCCGGCAAGATCCGAGTCGCCATCGTCGGCGTCGGCAACTGCGCCGCGTCCCTCGTACAGGGCGTGCACTACTACCGTGACGCCCAGCCCGGCACCCGGGTCCCCGGCCTGATGCACGTCAACTTCGGGCCGTACCACGTCAGCGACATCGAGTTCGTCGCCGCCTTCGACGTGGACGCCAAGAAGGTCGGCACTGAGCTGTCCGAGGCGATCGGCGCCAGCGAGAACAACACCATCAAGATCTGTGACGTGCCCCCGCTGGGCGTCACGGTGCTGCGCGGCACGACCCTGGACGGTCTCGGCAAGTACTACCGCGAGACGATCACCGAATCCGACGAGGAGCCGGTGGACGTCGTGGCGGCGCTGAAGGCCGCCCGGGTCGACGTGCTCATCTGCTACCTGCCCGTCGGGTCCGAGCAAGCCGCCAAGTTCTACGCCCAGTGCGCCATCGACGCGAAGGTCGCCTTCGTCAACGCGTTGCCGGTGTTCATCGCCGGTACGCCGGAGTGGGCGAAGAAGTTCGAGGACGCTGGCGTGGCGATTGTCGGAGACGACATCAAGTCCCAGGTCGGCGCGACGATCACGCACCGCGTGCTCGCCAAGCTCTTCGAGGATCGCGGTGTCGAGGTGCAGCGCACCATGCAGCTCAACGTCGGCGGCAACATGGACTTCAAGAACATGCTCGAGCGCGACCGGCTGGAATCGAAGAAGATCAGCAAGACGCAGGCCGTCACCTCGCAAATCGACCGCGACCTCGGCGCCGACAACGTGCACATCGGCCCGTCGGACTACGTCGCGTGGCTCGACGACCGCAAGTGGGCGTTCGTCCGGCTTGAGGGCAAGGCGTTCGGGGACGTGCCGCTCAGCCTGGAATACAAGCTCGAGGTGTGGGACTCGCCGAACTCGGCCGGCGTGATCATTGACGCGCTGCGCTGCGCCAAGATCGCCCAGGACCGCGGCATCGGCGGGCCGCTCCTGTCCGCGTCGTCGTACTTCATGAAGTCCCCGCCGGTGCAGTACTCCGACGACGAGGCCCGGCAGGCGGTCGAGGACTTCATCAACGGGACGGTGGACCGCTAGCCCGGTACGTTGTGCGGCGTGCCGCCGCTCAGTTCAGCGCCGGGTCCGGCGGGTAGGTCGACGCGAGGTTCAGCGGCGGCGGCTGGCGGCGTAGCACTCGTGGCCACATGGTGCGCGGTTCGTCGCTGAACAGGTCGCCCGGTCCGCCGTCGAGGGCCCACCACGCCCCCGCGTCCAGCTCCGCCTGCAGCTGTCCGGGCGCCCAGGCGGCGTGCCCGGCAAAGACCCGCAACCTGCTGGCCACGCCGGTGATCACCGCAATGTCACCGTCGAGGTCGATGGTGGCCACACCGTCCACGAGCCGGCGGGCACCGGCGGTGTCCTCGGTGAGCTCGCCCAGGCAGAGCGCGCCGTCGGGCTGCACCGGCCCGCCACCGAAGACGACCGCGGGGCCGCTGACGGCGTCGTGCCAGTCGGGCAGCACCTGCCCGACCGGCGTGCGGCTCGGCCGGTTGAGGACCACCCCGACCGTGCCTCCGCTGTCGTGTTCGAGCAGGTAGACGACGGTGCGCGAGAAGTGCGGGTCGCCGAGCAAGGGGGTGGCAACCAGCAGCCGGCCACCCGCGGCGGCGTGCCCGCCGAAAGAACCCCAGTGCAGCGCCGGCATCCGCCCATCTTGGCGGCGCGCGCTCCGTCGGGCCAGCACCCTCGCACTTTTCGGGCTCCTGTGGCACCTCCGTGGGTGTCGTAGCACCGGTCTGTGGGCGGGCGCCGGCGTGGACGCGCGATCTTGATCCGCAGCGGCCCGCTAGCGTCGTGCTGTGTCGCGCCGAGGTCACCTGCTCACCGCCCTCGCGGCGCGGGAGTTCCGCCGCCTGTTCGCGGCGCGCCTGGCCGGGCAGTTCGGCGACGGCGTCTTCCAGGCCAGCCTGGCCGGGATCGTGCTGTTCAACCCCGAACGCCAGACCCGCGCAGCCGACATCGCCGCAGGATTCGCTGTCCTGCTCGTGCCCTACTCGATCATCGGACCGTTCGCCGGCGTGCTGCTCGACCGGTGGTGGCGCCAGCGGGTTCTCGTCCTGGCCAATCTCACGCGGGCCCTGGCGGTGCTCGGCGTGGCTGCCGAAATCGCGGGTGGGCTGCACGGCCTGCCGTTTTTCGCCAGCGCGCTGGTCGTCGTGGCCACCAGCCGCTTCGTGCTGTCGGCGCTGAGCGCGTCCCTGCCCCATGTCGTCGACGGCGATGGGCTGGTCACGGCGAATGCCCTGACGACGACGGTCGGCGGCCTCGTCACCGCGCTCGGGGGCGCGGCCGCCATCGGCGTGCGCGAACTGTCCAACGGGTCAGCACTCGCCTACGCCCTGATCGCCGCGGCAGCGGCTGCGCCGTACCTGCTCGCCGCGGCAGCGGCGAGCGGCTTCGACCGGACCGCGCTAGGGCCAGATGATGTGGCGCGCAGTCGGCGCGAGAGCGCCCGTGACGTCGTGCTGGGACTGGCCGCCGGGGCGCGGCACGTGCGGGCCCGGCCGCAGGTGCTGCACGCCCTGCTCGCCATCGGCGTGCACCGCCTGTGTTACGGCGTGACGACCGTGTGCACGCTGCTGCTGTACCGCAACTACTTCCACGGCGACGGGCTACTGCGCTCGGGGCTGGCCGGGCTGGGTCAGGTGGTGGCTATGGTGGCGATCGGCGGCGGGCTGTCGGCCGTCGCGACCCCGGGCGCCACCCGCCGGATCGGCTATCGCCGCTGGCTCGCGGTGCTGCTCGCCGGGGCCGGGGTGGTAGAAGTTTCGTTGGGTCTGGCCTACCGGTTGGGGCCACTGCTCGTCGCCGCGCTGCTGCTGGGCTTTGCCGCGCAGGGAATCAAGATCAGTGTCGACACGCTGGTGCAGCGCCACGTCGACGACGAATTCCGCGGCCGCGTCTTTTCCTTCTACGATGCGCTGTTCAACCTAACCCTCGTGGCGGCGGCGGTGCTCACCGCAGCCGCCCTGCCCGAGAACGGCCGCTCCCCCACCGCGGTGATCGTGATCGCGGCGGCCTACGTGCTGACCGCCGCGGGTTACCTGTGGCTGTCAAGGCGGGTTACCCCTGCTGTGCGTACCACCGGGTGAGCTCGGCCACCGCGCGGTCGGGCCCGAGCGGCCCCTCCTCCATCCGCAGGGCGAGCAGGTGCTGGTAGGCGCGTCCCACGAGCGGTCCGGCCTCGATGCCGAGAACCCGCATGATCTCGTTGCCGTCGAGGTCGGGCCGGATGGCCGCCAGCTCCTCCTTGGCCTGCAGGGCAGCGATCCGTTCCTCCAACGTGTCGTAGGCCGCTGACAGCGCAGCGGCCTTGCGGGCGTTGCGGGTGGTGCAGTCCGAGCGCACGAGCCGGTGCAGCCGGGCCAGCAGCGGCCCGGCGTCAACGACGTAACGCCGCACCGCCGAGTCGGTCCACTCGCCGGTGCGGTAGCCGTAAAAGCGCAGGTGCAAGAAGACGAGCTGCGCGACGTCCTCGACCAGCTGCTTGCCGTAGCGCAGCTCGCGCAGCCGTTTGCGGGCCAGGCGCGCCCCGACGACCTCGTGGTGGTGAAAGCTCACCCGAGCGCCGGGGCCGAAGGCTCTGGTGGCCGGCTTGCCGATGTCGTGCAGCAGTGCGGCCCACCGCAGCACCAGATCCGGCTCGTCCTCGCGGTCGATGGCTTGGTCGAGTACCTGCAGCGTGTGGGCGTAGACGTCCTTGTGCTGGCCGTGTTCGTCGGCCGCCATTCGCAGCGCGGGCAGCTCCGGCAGCACGATCTCGGCCAGCCCGGTGTCGACGAGCAGCTCAAGCCCGGCTCGCGGGAGGGCCCCCAGCAGCAGCTTGGTGAGCTCGGCCTGCACCCGCTCCGTGGCGATGCGGGCGAGCTCGCCGGCCATTGCCGCCATCGCCGCCTGCACCGCGTCGTCCACGCGCACCCCGAGGGTCGCGACGAAACGGGTGGCACGCAGCATCCGCAACGGATCGTCGGCAAAGGAATCTTCCGGGCGGCCGGGGGTGCGCAGCACGCCCCGGGCCAAATCGGCGAGCCCGCCGAACGGGTCGCTGAACAGGCCGTCGCCGGTCACCGACAGCGCCATCGCGTTCATCGTGAAGTCACGCCTGCGTAAGTCCTCGACCAGCACCGTCCCGTACGCCACCTCGGGGTGGCGGCTGACCCGGTCGTAGCGGTCCGCCCGGAAGGTCGTGATCTCACAGTCCCGCGTGCCGAGCCGCGCGCCGACCGTGCCGAACTCGATGCCGGTGGTCCAGGTCGCCGCCGCCAGCGCTTCGACGAGGGCGAGCACCTGCTCGGGCCGGGCGTCGGTGGTGAAGTCCAGGTCGTCGTCGGGCCGACCCATCAGCGCGTCGCGGACGGTCCCTCCGACTAGGTGCAGCTGTCGGCCGGCAGCGGCGAACGCCGCGCCGAGGCGACGCGCCTCCGGCGGGACGGGAACGAGAGCTGCGGGTGAGCCCATCAGGCGGCGGCAGCGGGGAACGGGGTCACGGACGCCCAGGTTACCGGCACCGACCGCACCCGCCGGATACCATCGCGCCATGGCCCAGAGCTCCCCGCGTCGCGGCAAGAGCGCCCCCAAGTCGGGCAACAGCGGCTCCCTGTCGGGCCGCGGCCCGTCGCGCTGGCTGCGCAGGGTGGACGAGTTCAGCGCGGGCGGACTGGTCGTCGACCTCACCGGCGACATCCCGCGAGGCGCGATCATCGGGCGCACCGACCGGCAGGGACGGCTGCTCTGGTCGCTGCCCAAAGGACACATCGAAGCCGGCGAGACCGCCGAGCAGGCCGCCGTCCGCGAGGTTGCCGAGGAGACCGGCATCAGCGGGGTCGTGGTCGCCGAGTTGGGCACGATCGAGTTCTGGTTCAGCGCCGACGGCCGGCGGGTGCACAAGACGGTGCGCCACTACCTGCTGCGTGCCACCGG
>JAYTRE010000334.1:0-1789 GCA_043746395.1 Pseudonocardiales bacterium | reverse complement strand
GAGTAGGTCGCCACACCGCCGGCGTCGTTGTCGCCGACCATCACGATCAACCCAGGCCCCAGGATCGCGGCGAACGTCAGCAGGCGTTGTTTGAGGCTGCGCCGATCGCCGGTCTCGCCGAGGCGGATGGTGCCGAAGGCCCCCTTGATGTCGCCGACGTGCGCGCTGTCCAGCACCGCTGAGGGGGCCGCGAGGGTAGGGCCGGGCCGACGCGGGTCAGCTGCACCAGCGACGTTGGGTTCGGGTGTGACGCTCATCGTGGCTCCTCAGCGCACGTGAAGCCGCCCGAACCGTCACCCGCTAGTGGCAGGCAAACCAGGTTCGCAACGGCGAGGCGAAGGACGGGAAGGCCAACTAGGACCGCTCGAATCCACGAGCCCCCACCTCCTCGGTCGCGTCACGTCGCCGGTCATGCTACCGGTTTGCGCGGCGGCCACTGCCTCGCGCACTCCGCGAGCGAGTCAGCAAACAGGGCCGGTCAGCGTCCGGGACGCTGCAGGCCGAGTGGCTCCACGTCCGATCCCCGGTCTGGGTGGGCGGGCGGCTCCCGGCGCCGCCAGTCGTCGGGGATCGTCGCCTCCAGCACGTCGTCAAAAGTGATCACACCCAACAGCTTGTCCTCCGGGTCGACCACCGGCACTGTCGCGAGGTTGTAGTCGGCCATCAGCAGGGCAACATCGACGATGTCGGTACTCGGCCCGACGCGAACCGGGTCGCGGTCGAGCACCGAATCCAGCCGGTCCTGCGGACCGGCCTGCACGAGTGTCACCAACGCCACCACCCCGGTGAGGCGCCCCTGGCCGTCGACGGCGTGCACCGTGCTCAGTGCCTCGGGTTGCAGGGTGCGTGCCTGGGCGACCGCGGCCAGCGCCGCCGCCACAGTCGTTCCGGTCTCGACGGCGAGGGTGTCGACGTTCATCAGCCCACCGGCGCTGGACGGGTTGAAGCTCAGCAGCATCAGGACTTTTGTGCGGTGCGCGGCCGTCATCGCGTTCAAGATGAGCTGTCGGCGCTGCTGCGGCAGATCCGACAACGCGTCGGCGGCGTCATCCGCGCGCATCCGGGTCAGCACGTCGGCAACCTCGGCGTCACTGCGGTCGCCGAACAGGCGGGTCGCCGTGTCGGGATCCAGCTCCTCAAAGACGTCCGCCTCCAGCTCCGGATCGGCGTGCACCTGCTCGAGAATCTCGCGACCCTCCTTCCGGCTGGCATCCTCGAGGAGGTCCGCGATCTGGGCGGCCTTGAGCTTGCGGGTCCGTACTGATCCACCTCGCAGTCGAGCGGTGCCCGGATGCCCGATGAGGGGCTCAAAGGCCTTCCAGTCCCGGCACGGGTGCCCGGCGCCTTGGCGCAGCAACCCCAGGAACCGCGGCGGCCGGCGGGTGTCCAAGCACGACACCACCAGGCCCTCGTCGGTGGAACGCAGCTCGATGTCGTATGCGCGCAGCAGCTCGGCTGCGGCCACGTCGATCAGGCGGTGACCGAGGATGTCGGCCCGGAGCAGCACTTCGCCCTCGCGGCGTTCAAAGGCCCGCACATCCAGCCGGACACCGACCAGCACTGCCCCCGCCTCGGACAGCTGGGCCAGCTCGTCGCTGGCGACGAACACCTGCCGTGAGCCGACCCGCGCCACCAGCCCGGTGACGAGCGGGTAGTCCGCACCGCGCAACCGCACCACCAGGTCCTCGATCCGGCCTACCGTCTCGCCGGCCCCCGTGAGCACCGCAAGACGCAACAAGCCACAGAAGTGCACACCCACAGAATAGGCACGCACGCAGCCCGCCACCGG
>JAYTRE010000333.1:0-1935 GCA_043746395.1 Pseudonocardiales bacterium | reverse complement strand
GTCGTGGCTAGGGCTGCGGAAGCCGTGCCCGATCTGCATGCGGTCACCTGGTTACTTCGCGAACCGGGTTCCGGCACGCGGGACACGACCCTCGCGCTGCTCGATTCGCTCGACCTCACCCCGCCGCTGCTGGCCCTCGGCTCGCACGGCGCCGTGGTCGCCTCCGCCGTGCTGGGTCTCGGCGTCACCCTGGTCTCGGCCGACTCCGTCGCCCATCACCTGCACATCGGTGAGCTGCACCGAATTGCCGTGCGAGGCACCCCGCTGGACCGGCCCTGGCACGCCGTCACGTCCACCGCACCTACCGGGACGACGCGGCTGTTCATCTCCCACCTGACCGACCCGGCGCACGCGGACGAGCTCGTGTTCCAGGCCCGACCGGCGAGCCGCCGCGCGCAGGTTGGTCCGTCTGCGGGTGAGCATGCCTCACCCCGCATACCGCACCAGCGGGTGAGGTCGACCGCGCGCGCGAAGCCGTAGCGTCGCGGCGAGAACGCCACGATCGTGGCCCTGACGGGAGGTTCGCTGTGCCTGGACTGCAGACGACCGCCACCGCGCTGGTGGCACTGGGCAAGGGCATCCTGGCTGCCGACGAGAGCATCGCCACGATGTCCAAGCGCCTCGAGGGCGTGGGTGTCCCGGCGAGCTCCCAATCTCGGCGCGACTACCGGGAACTGCTTCTCACCACCCCGGCGCTGGGTGACTCGATCACCGGGATCATCCTGTGCGACGAGACCCTGCGCCAGGAGCTCGCGGATGGGACGCCGTTCGCGGCGGCGTGCCTCGCCCGTGGCATCCAGCCCGGAATCAAGGTCGACACGGGCACCACGCCCTTGCCGTTCGCCGACGGTGGCTTGGTCACCGAGGGCCTCGACGGCCTGCGTGGGCGGCTGGAGGAGTACCGCAAGCTCGGCGCGACCTTCGCCAAGTGGCGCGCGGTGCTGTCGCCCCTGGGGCTGAGCCGCCGCACCATCCACGCCAACGCGCATGCGCTGGCCCGCTACGCGGCCCTGTGTCAGGAGGCCGGCATCGTCCCGATCGTCGAGTCGGAAGTTCTGATGGACGGGCGCCACGGTGTCGCAATGTGTCAGGCCGTCTCGGCAAACGCGCTGGACGCGGTGTTCACCGAGCTGGATCTGATGGGCGTCGACCTGCGTGGCATCGTGCTCAAGCCGAACATGGTGATCTCGGGGACCGAGCACCACGAACAGTCCACCCCTGACGAGGTGGCGCACCGGACGCTCAAGGTGCTGCGCGCCAAGGTGCCGCCGACGGTCCCGGGTATCGCGTTCCTGTCAGGGGGGCAGAGCAACGAGCGCGCGTGCGCCAACTTGGCGGCCCTCAACCTGCTTGCGCAGGGTGAGGGCGGGGCACCGTGGCGCCTCTCCTACTCCTTCGGCCGTGCGCTCGTCAACGACGCGCTGGGCACCTGGCACGGCGTCCCGACGAATGTGCCGGCCGCGCAGGAAGCACTGTCGTCGAACTGCGCTCGCGCCGCCGCGGCCGCCAGCATCCCTGCCATGTCGGACGCCCAGTCCGTCAGCATCTGACGCCCAGGCGAAGGGGGGTTTCTCTCGTGGGCGAAGGACGCAAGACACTCACGCGCTACACGATCGAGCACGAGCACCTGCACGCCGACTCCACCGGTGACTTCTCCGGACTGCTGAACGCCATTGCGACGGCGGCAAAGATCATCTCGAACAAGGTCAGCAAGGGCGCGCTGATCGGTGCTCTCGGCAGCGCCGATGTCGAGAACGTCCAAGGCGAAGTGCAGAAGAAACTCGACATCATCAGCAACGAGATCGTGATCAGCGAGACCGAGTGGGCCGGGCACCTTGCCGGCATGGCATCGGAGGAGACGGCGGAGTTCATCCCCATCCCCGCGCGCTACCGGCGGGGCAAATACCTGCTCGTCTTCGACCCGCTGGACGGATC
>JAYTRE010000332.1:0-13809 GCA_043746395.1 Pseudonocardiales bacterium | reverse complement strand
ACCGCGCGAGCGCTGAGCTCACTCGAGTGCGAGCTGCGCCGGCGCGAACAGCTGTTCGCACGCACCGGGGCGCACGACCTCGAGGCGTACCGTGCCGCCGGGCCCGACGAACCGCTCGCCCGACTCGTGCTCGTGGTCGACGAGTTCGCGACCCTGGCCGAGGAACTACCCGACTTCGTGACCGGCCTGGTGGGCATTGCCCAGCGCGGCCGTTCGCTCGGGGTCCATCTCGTGCTCGCGACCCAGCGCCCCGGCGGCGTGGTGTCGCCAGAGATCCGCGCCAACACCACTTTGCGCATCGCGCTTCGGGTGACCGACGCGGCCGAGTCCGCGGACGTGATCGGTGTCGATGATGCCGTGCACCTGAGCCGGCGCACCCCGGGCCGGGCGTACGTGCGCTGCGGGCCACGCGTGATCGAACTGCAGACCGCCCGCGTCGGAGGGCCCGCCCAGGCGAGCGCGGACAACGCCGTGGTCGTCGAGCCCCTCGACGAGTGGCGCGGCCCGCTCAACCACGCCGCCGCTGCCGCCGGTGAGGCCACCGAGCTGTCCGGCCTCGTCGAGGCGGTGCGAGTCGCGGCGCGCACCGCCGGGCACCGGGCCGCGCCCCAGCCGTGGCTGCCCCCGCTCCCGTGCGAGCTGGCGACGCCGCCAGCCGTTCCTGACGACGCGGGTCCGGCCGTGATCGCGGTGGGAGTCATGGACCTGCCGACTGTGCAGGCACAGCCGCCGCTCTGCCTGGACCTGGCAGCGGGACCGTCGATATTGCTGGCGGGGGCACCAAGGTCGGGACGCACCTCGATCCTGCTGAGCTTCGCGCTCCGTGCCGCCGGCCGGCTCTCGCCAGGTGAGCTGCACCTGCACGCCGTCGACTGCGCAGGCGGCGGCCTCACCGCCCTTGCCGGGCTGCCGCATTGCGGAACCGTCGCGGACCGGCGCGAGCCCGCGCTCGTGGACACCTTGCTCCTGCGCTTGGGCGAGCAGGTGGTCCGGCGGCAAGGCGAGCTCGTCGAACTAGGCGTCAGCTCGACGGCCCAGGCCCGAGCCTCGGGTCACCCGCTTCCCTTGACACTGCTGTTGATAGACGGCTGGGAGAACTTGGTGGCGATGGCCGAGGAGTTCAACGGCGCCTGCAGCGTCGGGCGCGTGCTGGACCTGTTAAGAGCTGGCCCGTCCGCGGGCCTCGCGATTGCGCTGAGCGGTGACCGCGGCGTATTGGCGACCCGCCCGGCCAGCCTGATCGGGACCAAGTACCTGCTGCGGCTGGCCGATCGCAGCGACTACGGTCTGGTCGGGATCCCGCCTCGTGCTGTTCCAGCGTCCATGCCGCCCGGTCGGGCCATTCGCGCCGGCGACGGCGTGGAAGTGCAGTTCGCCTGCCCACCGGTCCACAGCGAATACCTGGACTGGACGCCGTCGACGGTTTCGACCGCGGTGCGGGTGCGCCCCCTTCCGGCGCGGGTGTTTCTCGACGACCTGCCGCGGCGAGCCGCCGGGCTGATCCTGGGCGTCGGCGGCGATGCAGCCGAGCCGCTGCACCTCGACCTGTTTGCCGGCGACGCCCGACTGCTCGTCGCCGGGCCGCCGCGCTCGGGACGCAGCACCGCGATCGCCACGCTGCTGCGGGAAGCCCGCAGCCACGGCATCCGGGTGCTGTTGGCCGCGCCGCGTCGATCACCGCTGGCGGCGCAAGGCGCCGGCGGGCTCATCACCCCCGATGACGAGGACTGCACCGTGGTGACAAGCGCGGGCGGGCGCACCCTGCTGCTCGTCGACGACGTCGAGGCATTTCTGGACACCCCAGTCGGAAACGCGCTCGACGCACTCGTCCGGCGTAGCGTCGCCGGCCTGGCAGTCGTGGTGGCCGGCCGGTCCGACGAGTTGGCGGTCACCTACCGGGGCCTGTGCAGTGAGGTCCGTCGGGCCCGGTGCGCGCTCTTGCTCCATCCGGGGCCTGGCGACGGCGAACTGGTGGGCCGCCGCCTGCTCCCGAGCCGATCGGTAATGCCGCCCGGGCGGGGGGTGCTGGTCGGCGATCCCGCCTGGGGGGAGGCATTCGCTACCGGGCCGATCCCGATTCAGGTGGCCGTCCCATGAGGTGCTCAGCCCATGTGGGGATAGCGATGATCCGTTGCCGCTACGAAGGTCTCCTTGATCGAGCGCGGCGACACCCACCGGAGCAGATTCCAGATGGAGCCGGCCTTGTCGTTGGTCCCCGACGCCCGCCCGCCACCGAAAGGCTGCTGACCCACCACCGCTCCGGTGGGCTTGTCGTTGACGTAGAAGTTGCCGGCGGCAAAGCGCAGCGTGTGCGATGCCTCCACGATCGCCGCTCGGTCGCGGGCGAAGACGGCCCCGGTCAGCGCGTACGGAGACACCGACTCCAACTGCGTCAGCGTGTCGGCCCAGTTACCGTCGTCATAGACGTGCACCGCCAGCAAGGGGCCGAAGTACTCGGTGCGGAAGATCTCGTGCGAGGGGTCAGCGCTCTCGACAACCGTGGGCCGCACGAAGTTGCCGATGCTGCCATCACTGGTGCCCCCCGCGATCACCGTCGTGCTGGGATCGGTGCGCAACCGCTCCTGCATGCCGCGCAGCCGCTCGAAGGCCCGGCCGTCGATGACGGCGCCGCCGAAGTTGGTGAGGTCGGTGACGTCGCCGAAGCTCAGCGATTCGGTCACCGCGACGAGTTCGTCGCGGACGCCTGCCTGCCACAGCGACCGCGGCAGGTATGCGCGCGAGGCCGCCGAGCACTTCTGTCCCTGGTACTCGAAGGCGCCGCGAACCAGGCCGGTGACCAGTGCGGCCGGATCGGCAGATGGGTGGGCAATCACGAAGTCCTTGCCGCCGGTCTCACCCACCAGCCGCGGGTAGGCGGCATAGGAGGCGATGCCAGCGCCCACCTCCCGCCACAGGTGCTGAAAGGTCGCCGTAGAACCGGTGAAGTGGATACCCGCCAGCGCCGGGTGCTTCACGCCCACCGCGCTGACCGCATGCCCGTCGCCGGTGACGAGGTTGATCACGCCGTCGGGAAGGCCGGCGGCCTCGAACAAGCGCATGGTGTGATGCGCCGCGAACTGCTGCGTCGGGGAAGGCTTCCAGACCACGACATTGCCGAGCAGGGCAGGGGCGGAGGGCAGGTTCCCGGCGATCGCGGTGAAGTTGAAGGGCGTGATAGCGAGGACGAACCCCTCGAGGGGGCGGTAGTCGGAGCGGTTCCAGGTCAAGGCCGAGCTGGCTGGCTGCTGCTCGAGGATCTGGCGCGCGAAGTGCACGTTGAAGCGCAGGAAGTCGGCAAGTTCGCACGCCGCGTCGATCTCTGCCTGGTGGACGGTTTTCGACTGCCCGAGCATGGTCGCGCCATTGATGAGGTCCCGCCACGTCGTGGAGAGCAGGTCAGCCGCGCGCAGGAACACGGCGGCCCGCTCGTCGAACGGCAGTTCGCGCCACGCCGGTGCGGCCGCGAGGGCGGCACCAATCGCGGCCTCGACATCGGCGTTGGTGGCTTGCGCCGTGCGTCCCAGCACGAGCGAGCGCCGATGCGGCGCGACGACGTCGAGCAGGTCTCCGCCGCCCATCCGCTGCTTGCCGGCGATGGTCATGGTGAGTTCGGCGGACGACACCGCGAGGGCGTCGAGGGTGGCCACAAGGGTCGCTCGTTGCGCGCTGCCCGGCGCGTAGCTGCGGATCGGCTCGTTGACTGGCGCAGGCGGGTGAGTGATGGCGTCCACCCGGCGATCGTGCCACGCGGGCCCCGCGTCACAGCACGGCCAGTACCCCCTCGAGTTCCTGGGTGGCATACCAGGACAGCTCGTAGCCCTCCGCGTCGTCGACCGAGTCCTGCGCCGCCGCATCGCCCAGGTCAGCCGCCGAGATCGCGGCAGCTGCCGCGCCCACCGCGGGCTCGGCGTCCACGTCGTCGAGGTGCACCGAGGCGACAAGCGCCAGCGGTACCGACTCGCTGAGGCGGACCACGCCTCGATCGAGGTCATCCCGGACGCGCACGGCGGAGTCGGGCACGTCGGCCGCGAGCACCACGCGGCGCCGCATCACGTCCGGTTCGGCGTCGAGCAGGCGTAGGGACGCGCGGGACGCTTCCAGCATGGCGGCGTACTCGAGCTCCTCGACGTCGCCGTCCACGTACCACTCCCGCAAGCCCGCGGTCACGGCGAAGGCAGTGGACGGACCGGCAATCGACCCTGAGTCAAGAAGGCTGCGCAGCCCGGCAACGGTCGACGGTAGGTAGACCCTCATCCCGCGCCGCTCCCGGGCAGGACCCGACGCACTTCAGAGCACGGGGACACGACCCGGCGGGCGCTCACAGCGACGGCTTTCTGCTGGTGGGCGCGCGCCGCTTCGCAACCCTGAGCCGAGCTGCCCGAGGAGCGGGATCCGCTGCGCCGGATGGCCTCACGACTGGGCTCGCTTCGACGAGCTCCGCCAGCGACTCCTCGACCAGGCCCGCGAGCACACCGACGTCGGTCATGGCCTCCCGGTCGCCGTTGAGCCCGTAGTACACGCCACCGTCGTAGGAGGTCAGGCCGATGGACACCGACTGCCCGGGCCCGAGGGGCAGAATCGGGAACATCTCGGTCATCAGCGCTCCCCCGGCGTATAGGGGCCGCTGTGGCCCGGGCACGTTGGTCACCACCAGGCGAAACATCCTGCGCCGCAGGCCGTGGGCCGCCCGGGCGCTCAGCGTGTGCAGTGTCGGCGGAGCGAACCCGCTCAACGCGACCAGCACATCCGCGCCGACGGAACCGCCGGACGCCTGGTGCGTCGCCAGGACATAGCTGAGCCGAGCAAGCCGCACGACTGGGTCAGCTTCGCCCACCGGCAGGTCCACGAGCAGCGCGGTCACCCGCTCCCCCGAGTCGTCCGCGACGCCCAGCGGGACCAGCGCGCGCACCGTCGTCGACGGGCGCACCATCTCGCCGCGGAACAGCAGCCACCCCCGCAGTGCCCCGGTGACGGTGGCCAGCACCACGTCGTTGACGGTTCCGCCATGGACCGCCCGTACCTGCCGGTAGTCCTCGAGTCGAGTGCGGGCCAGTGCCAGCCGGCGCTGCTCACCCGGCTCGACGCTCAGCGGCGACGCCCCCGCTGGGTGCACCATGGCCCGCGCTGCGGTCAGCGCGCCCGCCGCCGCCGCAGACAGCCGCCCGGCCGACGCGCGCAGGTCGTTGATGCCGAGCCGCAGGGCCCCGACGGCGGCGGCCGGCCGGGTCGCTGCATCGGCAAGCGCCTGCAAGAGCAGACCCGCCGAGCTCGGCTCGGGCGCTGGCATCCACAGGTGCGCTGCCGTGGGCCGGGGCTCCGGCGAGTCATCGAGGATCACCTGGGCGATATCGACAGCGCCCAGGCCGTCAACCATCGAATGGTGGGTCTTGGTGACGATCGCGACGCGGCCCCCCGACAGCCCCTCAACCAGGTACATCTCCCACAGCGGGCGGCTGCGATCGAGCAGCCGCGACTGGATGCGCGCGCAGAACTCGAGCAGCTGCTCGTCGGTGCCAGGCCGGGGCATCACCGAGCGCCGCACGTGATAGGTGATGTCGAAGTTGGGGTCGTCGACCCAGACGGGGTTGGCGAGGTACGCCGGCATCATCCGGAGCTTCTGCCGATATCGCGGGGCGAGCGAGATCCGTTCCTCGAGCAGGCCGACGAGGCGGTCGTAGTCGAAACCTCCGGGCGGCAGCTGGAAGATGGCCAACCCCCCCACGTGCTGGGGGGTGGTGCGTCCTTCGACGGAGAAGAATGAAGCGTCGGCCGCCGACAAGCGCTCGCTCATCGAGGTGCGCCCGAGCGCCGCTTCGCGCCGCGACCCATGCCTGCCCCTCACTGTCGGGCATTCATTCTCACAGATGCCCGGGCGCGCGGCGGGCGACCCGCGTGGGCCCGGCCTCAGCGAGCGCTGCGGCCGAGCCGGCGCCGGGGGCCACCACCGGGCTCCGGCACCCCCGCCAGCGCGGCCGCAAGTTCGGCGATCGCCTTGCGCAGCGGGCTTGCCGGGCGCTGCTCGCCAAGGGTGCGGCCCGTCGCGAGCGCCGCATCGAGCCCGTCCTGGTCAAAGGGCAGCAGCGCGGCCGGGGTGCGCCCGGCGAAACGCTGCAGCGCCGCGGCGAGCTCGGCGCCGGGTTCACCGGGAACGACGCCGCGCCGCACCTTGTTCAGCGCCACCCACACTGGGGCGCCGATGTCGGCCTCCCGCAGCTCGGCCAGGCCGCGCACCAGCCGCTGCATCCCGATGGGATCCGCGGCACCGACGACCACCACGACATCGGCGGCGTCCAACACGGTGAGGGTGGCCCCGTTGCGGCGCGGGGCCAGCGTGTCGAAAGAGAGCTCCTCATCGGTTTCGAGCGCGAAACCGCAGTCGACGACGGTGTATTCGGCGAGCCCGCGCGCCGTGGCAAGAACCGCGGCGACGGCGGCCGGACGCAGCTCGGTCCAGCGCTGGGCCAGCGGAATTCCGGTCAGCACACGTAGCTGCGGCGAGAGCTGCCAGCTCAGGGCGGCCAGCGCAGCGCCGTCGAGCCGGCTCGTACCCGCCTGCCGGCACGCCGCCGCTAGGCCCGGCGACTCGTCGAGCAGACCGAGGACGGCCGCGACCGTGCCGCCGTACACGTCGGCGTCCACCAGCAGGCTGGGCGCACCTGTGCGCGCCAGTTCGTCGGCGAGGGTGACGGCGACGGTCGTGCGCCCCGGCGCGCCGGTGGGCCCCCACACGGCGATCACCGAGCCGCGCCGCGCGAGCAGTTCGCTGCCGACGACCTCGCCGGATCCGGGCGGGATCGCCATCGACGTCGACGGATCGCCGAACATCCGGGCCGGGGAAACGGGCGCGGCGCCCGCGGCCGCGACGGCCTCGGTCAGCACGGACGCGACCACCGAGGCCGGGGCGTCCTCCGGCACCAGGAAGGCGATCCCCATGGCACGCAGCCGCTGCTCGGTCTGCTCGTCGCCACGGGCTACGACGCCGATGGGGATGACCTCACTCGCGACGAGGCGATCGACCGCATCTGCGTCCAGTCGTCGCAACCGGGCGGCAACCAGCGCAGCGCGCCCCTGCCCGGCCGCGGCCACCGCGAGCAGGTCGACGATGTCGACGCAGCGGCGCACGACGGACACGCCGTACTCGCCCTGCTCGAGTTCCCCGAGCAGGGCCGCCTCCCAGGACGCCCCGTCCGCAGCGCAGAGGACGGGCAGCTTCACGACGGGCCGGGCTGCGGCGTGCACGCCGCCAGATCAGGCAGATTGTCGTTCGATCCCGTCGGAGTGGCGCCACTCAGCACCCCGGCCCGGATCACTCGATTCTCCGCGGCCAGCGCCGTCACCACCCGCTGGGCCAGCGGCGGCGAGATGCTGAGCACCACGTTCTGCCCAGTGCCCGCCGCGAACGCGCCACCGCCGGAGGTGTCAACCGACTGGACGGTGACGTCCGCGAGCAGCACCACTGACGGGCACAACCTGGTCGACAGCCATACCGCGATGCGTTGCCCCGAGCGCAGGCGCGGCGCCGCACCCTCGGCGAAGGGCACGGTGAGCGTCGTCGCCGCGGGTGCGACGCCCAGCGCCGCGGCGGCAAGCAGTTCGCCCCGCGCTACTGCCCGGTTGAGCTGCTTGCCGACGACCGAGGTGTCGGCCGTCAGGTACACGCCCGAGCCCCGGTCGGGCAGCCGGGCCGACACGGCGCTGACATCGGCGGCGCCGAGCACCGTTCCCGCCGCGAGGTCGTGCGTGACCGCCAGCAGGCGGTCGCTATGGCTGGCCCCGGAAACGACCGTGGCGCCGATGAACACCGACGAGAGCACGAGCAGCACGCCGACAACCAGACGCGCGTCGAACCAGCTCGGGGTCTTCACCCGGCGCGGCGACGGGGACGCAGGTGCCACGCCGGCCATAGTGCCCCACCCCGGCCGTGTTGGCGACGTGGTCGCTACCGCAGTTGTGGACGAGCGCGGCTTCGGCACGGATCCTGCCAGACTGGAGGCGAGACGGATTTGCCCGCGAGGAGGTAGGAACTGTCGTGGCGGCTGAGCGCTTCCTGACCCTCGCCGACGTCGCCGAGGTCCTCAACATCTCGGCGTCGCAGGCCTACGCGCTGGTCCGCAACGGCGAACTCGAGGGGATCAAGGTCGGCGGCCGCGGCCAGTGGCGCATCGAACGCGCCAAGCTGGAGAGCTACATCCTGCGGATGTACGACGAGACGCGGGCCTACGTCGCCGCCCACCCCTTCGTCGACGACGCGCCGCCTGACTAACCCCGCTCGGGGGCGGCCTCCCGGCGCAGCGCGACGATGGCGCCGAACGGGACCACCTGCACCTGCCTGACCTCGGCGCGCCGCCGTGCTTCGTCGACAGGATGCAGGGCGGCCTCCAGGTAGTCCCGGCCGATCCGATCTAGGGTGGCCGCTGAAGTCGAACCGTCGGCCAGATAGAGCCGCACCGGCGAACGGTCCCGCGCGATGCCGCGCAGCAGGTGCCCCAGCCCCAGGCGTGCCTCGACAACCCCAGCGCTGCCGGCCGACGCGGCGAGCCGGCCGAGCCCGGTGATGGCGACGACAGCCGCCGTCCCGACCACCCACTCGGTCCCCGAGCCGGCGAGCAGTAGCCAATCCGGGCCGACGCGCTGCAACACGCCGCTGACCGAGTGCCCGCCGAGGCAGCTCAGCCGCAGCGAGCTGCCGCAGGAGGGTCGCAGCCGGTCGGCCAGCCCGACACCGGCGCGCTCCGCGCGAGTTCGTTCGTCGACCTGCCCGGAACGCTCGGCGCGCTCCAGAGCCGCGGCCTGGGCCTCGAGATCGGCGAAAAGCCCGTCCCAGCGCATGGCACCTCCGCGGGCCGTCGGGCGGTTTCTCCGAATCCAACCACCGACCCTTGACGTGAGCCATTCCGCAGCCTATAAACGCAAACAGAAGCAAACGAACGGAGATGCCGTGAAACGTAAGGGTTGGCTGTGGGTGATGTGGGTCATCGCTGCCGGGGACGCAGCCATGGTGGTCGGGCTGTGGCCCGACTTTCGGGCGCTGGGCACCGAGCTGTCCGACGTTCGCCGCTGGGTTGCTGCGGCGGGAGCGGACGCAGTGGGGACGACCCTGGCGTCCGGTGCCCTCTGGTTCGCGGCGGTGTGGACAGCCGCCGGGCTGACGGCAACGCTGGCCGGCGCACTGCCCCACGGCATCGGTCGACTCGCTGATCGGGTAGGACGCGGCCTGCTGCCCGCGGTCGTCTACCGCACTGTGGCCGGTGCCGCCGGTCTCGGAATACTGCTCGCTCCGGCCGCAGCCGGAGCTCTCGCCACACCGGGCGGGATAAGCGCCACGACATCGGCCGGGGGCCGCGCCCCGGGCGCCGCCGGTGCGACCGTCGTGACCTCGACCGACGCCCAGGCCCCGCGCGGCAGCGGCAACGCCGCGACCCCGGCCACGGCGCCCGCGGCGCTGCCCGTCCCGGGCTGGCCGACCGACCCGGTGCTGCCGGCACCCGGCTGGCCTACTGCCGAGCTCACCACCAGGGCCTCAGCCCCCATCTCGGCGCCAGCTGCAGCACCATCGGCTGCGACACCACCGCCTGCGACACCACCGCCTGCGACACCACCGGCCGCGACACCGCCGCACGCGGTGGGACGCGACGCGGTCGTCGTCGCCCCCGGGGACTCGCTCTGGCTGCTGGCCGCGACCCGCCTCGGCCCCGCCGCGCGCGCCGCCGCCGTGGCCGAGGCATGGCCGCAGTGGTACCTCGCCAACCGCGCCGTCATTGGCGCCGACCCGGACCTGCTCGTGCCCGGCCAGGTTCTGCACGTTCCCGCCGGCCCGCCATCGAGGGAGTCATCATGACGCTGCTGCTTGCCGCCGAACCCGTTGCCCGCCGCCTGATCTCGATACGCCCCGCGCCGCGCCGCGAGCCGCCGTTCGACGACGAACTACCACCCCGGTCGCTGCGCCTCGTGGGTCGCTACGACCAGCCGCTGCCCTTCGAAACCCCAACCCGGCGCAGCCTCGCGCTCGCCCCACGCCCAGCTGCCAATATCGGGCTTCCCGACCCGGCCCGGTGGGGACGGCGGCTGCTGGTCGGCATCATCGAGACCGCCGGAGGTCGGCGGCCGCTGCAGCAGCTCGCGGCCCTGCTGAGCCTGTCAGTCGCCCGGGGCCTGGGCGCCGACTTCGAGCGCTGCGGACGCGAGGGCCGCCGGCATTGGACCCACGCCGCCAGCGTGCGCTCGGTGCGGGCGAGCGAGCCCGCCGACGGTGTCGCGGAACTCTGCGCCACGGTCAGCGTGGGCGGGCGGGTGCGCGCGGTCGCGATGCGCCTGGAGGTCCGGTACGGCCGCTGGCACTGCACCCGGCTGCAGCTCGGCTGAACCGATGCGCCAGCTCGGCTGAGCCGATGCGCCAGCCGAGCCAACCCTCAGCGCTTGCGCTTGTTGCCCCGGCTGCCGCGGTTCGGGTTGGTGCGCGGCTGTGCCTTGCGCGGTTGGCCGCTCGAGCCGTCCCCGGGCTCGTTGGTGGTGACCCGGACTGCTGGCGTCTGCGAGCCCAGCTCGGGCGAGGTATAGACGAGCGGCTTGGCGCTGGTGTCGCGGTCGAGTCCCTTCGCGCTGATGTGCGGCGGGTGGCGACCGTTGCCGGCGGAATCGTGGGCCTGCTGGGCGGCGGCGAGCAGCGATGCGTCCAGAGCGGGCCCGTCCGGAGCGTCACCGACCTCCGCGTCGCCGCCCTGAGGCCCCGCAGCGCCGGCAGCCTGGCCGGCGGGCGTCCCCTGGGCCGTACCCGGTTCCTCGACCTGCACCTCGAGGTTGAACAGAAAGCCGACCGACTCCTCCTTGATGGCGTCCATCATGGCCGCGAACATGTCGAAGCCCTCCCGCTGGTACTCGACCAGCGGGTCTCGCTGGGCCATCGCCCGCAGGCCGATGCCCTCCTGCAGGTAGTCCATCTCGTAGAGATGCTCGCGCCACTTGCGATCGAGGACCGACAGCAGCACCCGGCGCTCCAGCTCCCGCAGCACCTCGGCGCCAAGGTCCTCCTCGCGGGCGTCGTAGGCCGACTGCGCATCGGCAGTGAGCTCGTCGAGCAGGAATTCGCGGGTGAGGTCGGACTTCTCGCCACCGGCCTGTTCGATCGCCTCGTCGATGCTCAGCGACACCGGGTAGAGCGTGCGCAATGCCGTCCACAGCTGCTCCAGATCCCACTCCTCCGCGTAACCGGAGGACGTGGCCGCCTCGACGTACTCGCGCACCACGTCGTCGATCATGGGCCGGAACTGATCGGAAAGGTCAGCGCCGGCGAGCACGGTGCGGCGCTCTTCGTAGATGACGGTGCGCTGCTTGTTGAGCACCTCGTCGTACTTGAGGACGTTCTTGCGAATCTCGAAGTTCTGCTGTTCGACCTGCGTCTGGGCGGACTGGATCGCCTTGGATACCGCCCGCGCCTCGATCGGCACGTCCTCGGGCAGCCGCAGCAGGCTCATCATTGCCGCGACCCGCTCGCCGTTGAAGCGCACCATCAGGTCGTCGCCGAGGGACAGGTAGAAGCGCGACTCGCCCGGGTCGCCCTGCCGGCCCGAACGCCCGCGCAACTGGTTGTCGATGCGACGGGATTCGTGACGCTCGGTGCCGAGGACATACAGCCCACCGAGGTCGACGACCTCGTTGTGCTCCTTGGCGATCTCGGTCTTGGCTTTGTCCAGCGCGTCGCCCCAGGCCGCCTCGTACTCATCGGGCGTCTCGTCCGGAGTGAGCCCTAGCTCGCGCAGCGCGGCGTCGGCGGCGAACTCGGGGTTGCCGCCGAGCATGATGTCGGTGCCGCGACCGGCCATGTTCGTGGCGACGGTGACGGCGCCCTTGCGGCCGGCGTTGGCGATGATGGCCGCTTCCCGCGCATGCTGCTTGGCGTTGAGCACCTCGTGCGGAATGCCCTTACGCAGCAGCAGCGAGGCCAGCCGCTCGGACTTGGCGACGCTGGCTGTACCGACCAGCACCGGTTGGCCCGCCTCGTGCCGTTCGGCGATGTCGTCGATGACCGCGGAGAACTTGGCGTCCTCGGTCTTGTAGATCAGGTCGGTCTCGTCGTCGCGGACCATCGGCTGGTTGGTGGGGATCGACACCACGCCCAGCTTGTAGATCTGGTGCAATTCCGCGGCTTCGGTCTGCGCGGTGCCCGTCATGCCGGAAAGCTTGTGGTAGAGCCGGAAGTAGTTCTGCAACGTGATCGTGGCCAGCGTCTGGTTCTCCTGCTGGATCGCCACGCCTTCCTTGGCCTCAATCGCCTGGTGCATGCCCTCGTTGTAGCGCCGGCCGTGCAGCACGCGCCCGGTGAACTCGTCGACGATGAGCACCTCACCGCTGTTGACGATGTAGTCGCGGTCGCGCTTGTACAGCTCCTTGGCCTTGAGGGAGTTGTTGAGGTAACCGACCAGCGGGGTATTGGCGGCCTCGTAGAGGTTGTCGATGCCGAGCTGATCCTCGACAAAGGCCACGCCCTCCTCGGTGACCGCGACGGTGCGCTTGCCCTCCTCGACCTCGTAATGCTCGTCCTTGTTCATCCGCGGCGCGATGCGGGCGAACTCCAGATACCAGCGCTGGTTCTCCTCGGCCGGGCCGCTGATGATCAGTGGCGTGCGCGCCTCGTCGATGAGGATCGAGTCGACCTCGTCGACGATGGCGAAATTGAGGCGGCGCTGGTAGCGGTCCGCAACCTGCATCGCCATGTTGTCGCGCAGGTAGTCGAAACCGAACTCGTTGTTGGTGCCGTAGGTGATGTCGGCCGCATAGGCCTGCTGCTTCACGTCGGCGGCGCTCTGCGACAGATTCACTCCGACCGTAAGTCCGAGGAAGCGATAGACGCGGCCCATCCAGTCGGCATCGCGGCTGGCGAGGTAGTCGTTCACGGTGACGATATGCACGCCCTCGCCAGACAGCGCATTCAGATAAGCGGCCAGCGTCGCGACCAGGGTCTTGCCCTCACCGGTGCGCATCTCCGAGATCTTGCCTGCGTGCAGGATCATGCCGCCGATCAGCTGCACATCGAAATGGCGCATATTGAGCACGCGCTTGCCCGCCTCGCGCACCACGGCAAAGGCTTCCGGCAGCAAGTCGTCCAGGGTCTCGCCCTGCGCCAGACGCTCCTTGAACTCCGCCGTCCTGGCGCGCAGAGCGTCGTCCGACAGTGCGGAAATCGCAGGCTCGAGTGCGTTGATACGCTGTACCGACTTGTTGTAACCCTTGATCAGCCGGTCGTTGCGGCTGCCGAAAACGCGGGTAAGGATGCGGGTGAACATTAAACGGTCAGGGAGGAGGTTCGGAGAGAGAACGCGAATTTTACCATGCCTACCCGGCCCAAACGGCGGGAACAGCAGACTTGAAGCAGCGGGGCAATCCGGGCGCGCAGCGCAAAGCCAACGCTACGCCGACTGAAGAATGCGTGAACCGCCGCGGGGCCGGCGCCTCGCCGCTAGTCTATTTCGCCGCGATCACTCTAGTCTTGACGCTGGCAGGCGAAGCCTGAAGGAAGCGGTTTGGATTTTGCGCGACGCCCTTGTAGCGCACCTCGAAGTGCACGTGCGGCCCGGTGGAGCGTCCGGTGGTTCCGGACAATGCGATGACAGCACCGCGCTGCACCACATCGCCGACCTTGACCAGCAGCTTGGAAGCATGCGCGTAGCGGGTGGTGAAGCCGTTGCCGTGGTCGATATCGATCATATTGCCGTATTGCGGATGGAATTGGGCGACGACCACTACGCCGCCGGCAGCGGCGTGAATAGGCGTGCCGCTGTCGACCATAAAGTCGGTGCCCTCGTGCATGGCGTT